>NZ_JBJMLX010000312.1:0-64017 GCF_045805085.1 Niastella sp. | reverse complement strand
TTGCGTGGGTTCCGAAACAAATTCAGCACCCTTGTCTTTCAATGTAGTTACAGTATTTTCAAAATCATCAAGGGCAAAGCCTACCCGCAATTCTTTATCGGCTTCGGTTTGCCCTTTTGCGAGGGGGTAAATTTCTAAAATAGTACTCCCTATAAGAGCAGAGTAGTGGTAAGGCGATTTTCCATGTTTATGGTATTCAAATGTCAGTCCCAGCAATGCATAAAAGTCTGCCAGCCGGGCTATCTCCAATGTTCTTACAACAAGTAGCCTTATTTCCATGCTACAATATAATGCTTATTCACTTCGCAACGAATTGACCGGATTTGCTACCGCCGTTCGGATAGCATTAGAACTAATGGTTACAATGGCTATTAAAATGGCAATTATTCCTGAAAGCGGCAGTATCCACCAACTTGCTTCAGTTCTGTAACTAAACTGCCGCAAAAAGAAATTTATAAACAACAACGCCAATGGAGAGGCGATCAGTACCGCAACAACCACCAACCACACAAAATCTTTTGTCAATAAGGTGGTAATCCCTGTTACGCTTGCCCCGAGGACCTTTCTGATGCTGATCTCCCGCTTTCTCAGCTCCGCCATATAAGCAGTAAGTCCCAACAAACCCATACAGGCGATAAAAATAGCTATTAATGCAAATGAATTTAACAGCATCAATACGCTCTTTCGTTGCTTGAAAGAGTTGGCAAAGTCTGCTTCGGCAAATTGTATCTCGGTAATATAACCGGAATTATACTTTTTCAGTATTTCCTCAATGGTGGTAATATGTTGTAGTGTTGCAAACCCTGCTTTTAATCTGATATTTATAATGCCCGCGCTTTTTCCAAATCTGATCATGGCAGGTTTGGCAGTCTCATCTGGCGCACCCTGATAAAAATCCTTTATCACACCTACTATTTTCCAGCTGATAGCGCCGTCTTTTATGAATTGTCCTACAGGGTTGGTAAAGCCTAATACCTTTGCTGCACTTTCATTAATAACACAAGATGCTGTATCTGTATGATAGGTATCAAGATCTACATCCCTTCCCTCTGTTAGCGTGAGTCCATTTGTTTTTACAAAATTACCGGTGGTTGTTATCAGGCTGAAATAGGTGTTCCTGCTTTTCTCTCCACCAATCCATTCCAGTCCATTTATCCAGCCGGTGGGCTTTGTTAAAGGCATATTACTTTTACAAATGGCTGTTACCATGCCGGTGTTCATCAATTCCTGTTGAACAACGTCGTATTGCCGGTTGAGGTCGCTGGTTAATGGGTGAAAAAGCAGTTCTTCTTTTACAAAACCCGGATCTCTATTCTCGGTATAATTAACCTGCTTGCGGAAAATAATGGTAAAATTGATCAGGAAAATGGCTATTACAAACTGACCTACAACAAGAATCCGGCGTGGTGTGATCAATACCTTTTTATTGTTGAATATTCCCTTTAACACCTTAACCGGCTTAAACGATGATAAATAAAAAGCAGGGTAACTACCCGCTAATAAGCCGGTTAAAAATATAAAGGCCGCTGCTGATAACCAGAAAACAGGTGATTGCCAGGGAATATTTACCGGAACCCTTGCCATGGCACTATAGGCAGGCCATACCAATTGAACAATAAGCATCGCAATACAGCCAGAGAAAATAGCCAGTAACGTTGATTCCGTAATAAACTGAACGACCAACGACTTCCTTGCAGCTCCCATCACTTTTCTTACCCCTACTTCTTTTGCTCTTTTCTCGCTTCGGGCTGTGGTGAGGTTCATAAAATTTATACAGCCGATCAAGAGCATCACTGCTGCCAGCAGGGAAAGAAAAATAATATCCTTCTCCGTTTCCGGGTTTCCATTCGCATCGAAATGATGCTGCAAATTCATTTTACTGACTGCATGCAAAAAGATCTGCGTTCCTTCAGCATTTTTGGCGTGTTCACTAATTATACCTGCGATCTGCTTATTAATTGCTTTTACATCTCCAGGATTTTTCAATTCAACGAAGGTATTCGTAAAGATAAAATCCCAGTTCGTATTGTTATCTGCCCATGGCAGTAAATATTCAAAGTGAAAGGAACTGTTTGCGGGAATCTCTTTCAGCACACCTGAAACCGTAAAACTTTGCGAATTATCCAGCCGAATGATCTTATTTAGCGGATCTCCGGAACCGAATATTTTTTTGGCCAGGGATTCTGTAATAACTATGCTATGCAGGTCTTTTAAAGCGGTGCGTTTGTTCCCGGTTATTAATGGGAAACTGAACATATCCAGAAAGGCTGCATCCGTATAATACCCATCAACCTGTATTTTTTTGTCATTATAATCGAACATTTTTCCAGTAGACGCCACTCTTGTCATTTGTTGGATCTGCGGATACTCCTTTTGCAAGGCCGGCCCCAATGGCGCCGAACTATTGTCATGAACCCGTAGTCCACCATCTGTTTTTGTTTTGCTATACACTTTGAAAACACGGTCCTTCTTCTCATGAAACTGATCAACACTGAACTCGTACTGGATATTCAATAATAATAATCCAGCACCGGCCATTCCCAAGGCCAAGCCGGAGATACTGATAAAAGAAAACAATCCGTTTTTAAACAGATTCCGGATAGCAGTTTTGAAATAGTTTTTGATCATATTTTTATCGCAACCGAAAGTATGCCAGCCTATAATTATATACTAAACCAATGATTTATAAAACAGTAATGTATGTACGTGTGCGGTATCGATACAGCCGGTGTTCGCTTTTTTTGCTTGGAGATGCACACTTATCGGCTGAATCAACACGGTTATTATTAAAAATGCACGCTTATTAAATTTAAGCCGCCTTTCTAAAAATTATTGCCAACTTGCAAACAATTAAAACCCAACATGAAAAGTAAAACCCTTCCCGTACCGTCATTATTAATTGCATTTATCCTTGCCATATCAGTTACATCAATCAGCTGTGGCAATAAAGATAAAGATCCCAATCCTACCGCTCAATTTTCCGCTACTATTAATGGAGAATCCTTCCTGCCCACCTACGCTAATGCATTTCATGAATATGAGGTGATTAATATTTATGGAATCATGCCTAAAGCAACGGATAGCTTCCAGCTAAGTGTATCAATTCCCGATACGGCTACTGTTAATACAACACTTACTGCAAAAAATGATGACGTATATATTCGTTACGTTAATTTTAAAGGGTACACTACCTATTCCAGTGCTGCCCGGACCGGCCATGCTACGCTTACACTTACTACTATAGATAAAACAAATAAAAGACTGGCAGGTAATTTTAGTGGTGTGCTCTACAAACAGGCTGCAGACGTCGACAGTCTGGTTATTACAAACGGACAGTTCAATATTTCCTATAATTAATAAAGCATCCCTTAACCCATATAAAGCGTGAGGCTGCCACATGGTAGCCTCACTTTTTTTGTATCGATACAGCCGGTGTTCGCTTTTGTGTCATATCTATAATATAAAAGAACTGCCGTTTCCTATCAGTTTTATCCTGAAAGTAACAGCAGCTCAAAAAAAATTTAAATTTTTTTCTAAAAGAAAAGACGATGAAACAATTGTGCACTACAAGATGATAAAAAAATTTTATATCCTTTCACAAAACCGATAACCGTGCAGTTTTGGCAATAAGCGTGTTGTTTTTGCCAATAAGTGTGCAGGCGCCAGAAAGTTTGTCCCAGTAAAAATCATGAAAAACATTCCTTTTTACCATATGCGTACTCAAAACACACGACACGTAGCACAATAACCCTAACAATAAACACTAAGCGTCTCCGTTTCTAAAGCCCAAAAACATTTATCACCCCTTAAAACAAAGTATGAAAAACAAACGCTTATTAGGATTATCGGCCGCATTTGCCCTGACCTTAGCCATTGGTGTTACCAGCTGTAAGAAAGACAAGAATAACAACGATGGCGCAGCTGGTCAATTGTCTGCTACCGTTGGTACAGAATCTTATAAACCATCTGGTGTAACAGGAATTTCGTTTATGGGTAGTATTAGTATCACAGGATGGCGGCTCAACGCTCAGGATTCAATTTTCCTTCAACTACAGTTTCCTGACACCGCAACAGTTAATTCAAAGCTTTCCCTTGACGACGTAGCTGATCTGTTTTATTATAACGCAAAAGGTAATTTAGACTATACTTCATGGAACTCACGTTCACATGGTACTGTTACTTTTAGTACCTTTGATAAAGCAGGCAAAAAAGTTGCAGGTAGCTTTAGTGGTGTAATATACCAATCAGGTTCAAGCTCTGACAGCGTAGTAGTAAAAGATGGCAAGTTCAACACTGCTTATAAAGCCTATTAACACGATCAGGTAACTGATATAAATACAAGAGTCCCGCCATGGCGGGACTCTTGTATTTATAATTACTGTATAGAAAAAAGTTCTTACTCTATAACCAACGTTGCTATCGAGTGTGGCAAACTGGTAAGATCTGCCGCATTACCCTGTAACCATACCTTGTACGCTACTTGTTCGTTCGACAGGTTCAATACCACCACTACCATTTTACCATCTGGATTTATAAACGCAGTAGTAGTAAGTTTATCGCGGCTGCTTGCAGTGCCTATTCTACGGGCGCCTGCTTTTACAAACTTCGAGAAGTGGCCTAAATAATAATAGGCATTCGTATAGATCAATTTGCCTGCTTTTGTATCGGCATGTACAGGTGCAAAACAAAAATTTCCTACATGATTGGGACCACCGGTTTCATCGAGCAACACATTCCAGTCGGTCCAGGCACAGGTGCCACTGTTGAAGTCGTTAACCATGGAGAAACCATATCGCTCCCCAATTGACCATGATCCTATGCGGTTCAGATCAAATTTCTCCACACAACCTTCGGTAAAGACCAGGTTCTTATCGGGAAATGTTTCGTGTACTCTTCTCAGGTTATCGAACTGCATGGCGCTTCCGGTCCAGGTTTCGTACCAGTGATAGCCAATACCCCATACGTATTTGGCTGCTGCGGGATCATTGAGGATGGTTGTTGCGCGCTGGTACAACAGATCGCGGTTGTGGTCCCAGGCAATAAGTTTTTTACTGCTCAACCCCTGTTGCTGTAGCGTGGGCCCCAAATATTTCTTTATAAAATCCCTTTCTTCTTCGGCTGAAAAAATGCATGACTCCCATTTTTGTTTTGCCATGGGTTCGTTCTGCACCGTAAGGCCCCATACGGGAATGCCTTTGCTTTCATAGGTCCTGATATACTTCACATAGTAATTGGCCCAGCTTTGTTTGAACTCTTCTTTCAGCTTACCGCCATGTAACATATCGTTGTTGTCTTTCATCCAGGCCGGCGGACTCCATGGACTAATAAATAACGGCAGTTTACCGCCTGCTGCAGCTATTGCCCTTTTTATCATGGGAATGCGATATTTTTCATCGTGGGCTATATTGAATGTTTTCAGCGCAGCATCATTGTCGGCCACATATGTATAGGTATCACTCGAAAAATCGCAGCTGTTCATATTCGTTCTTATGAGCGAATATCCAATTCCTTTGTCGGGGTTATAATAGGCATTTATCAACTCTTCCTGGGCAGCTGCGGGCAATTTGGCCAGGGTTTCGGCGCTCGCATCGGTAATGGCGCCGCCTATTCCTGTAATGGTTTGAAACTTTTTTGCGTCGTCAATAAATACGCAGGGCTGTGTTTCCAATGGCTGGCCAAATGGGGTAAGGGTCAGGGTGGCTGTTTTTGAAAGCCGGTAATCTGTTTTCTCAGCCGTGGTGTAAACCGTAATAGTTTTATAGGATGATTTCGGATAAGCCTTAACGGATGGTTTCTGGGCCTGGGCATTGAAAACTAGGGTAAGGGAAATTAAAAACGGGACAGAAAATTTCATCATCTTTATTTCATTTTTACAGTTTACCATACATATGTTCCTACAGCGCCGCCATTCAGGCTGGTAGTTACCATTTTACCATTGAATTTTATATTGAAGGATTCCATATTGGACCCCTTGTTCAAAGCTATCAAAACTTTTTTCCCTTCCGGATTTTTGAATGCTACCGTTACAATATTGCCCGCATCGCTTGATCCTATTCGAGTTGAACCGGGACGAACAAATTTGGATGCGTGCGCGATAATATAATAGGAGACGTTGCGGGTAACGGTAGAACTTATAGTCAATGCGCCCAAACAAGTGGTACAACCACCTGGTGTATGTGGGTTATAGCTGGCATCTGCCGCCAGGTTCCATTCCAGCACATTGCGGCTCCAGTTACGGGTAGCCCCAATGATCAGGTTTTCAACATGCCATTTCAAATCGCTGGGGAAATTACCCGGGCCACCTACCCATTGTTCAGTAAAATAAACGGCTTTGTCGGGATATGCATCATGCACCTGGGTAAGCGCTGTTATGCTGCCGCCATACAGGTGAAAGGCTGAGCCATTTACATAGGGTTTTGCTGCGGCATCATTTAAAACAGTGATCGGATAATCGGGCTTGTCGGCATTGTGATCGTAGGCAATGATCTTGGTATGTATACCGGCCGCTGAAAACGCAGGTCCTAAATTATTTTTGATGAATGTGGCCTGTTCAGTGGCCTGCATCACCATACTGGGATTGTTTCCGCCATGCAATGGTTCGTTCTGTGGCGTAATGGCATCGATGGTGATGCCTTCTGCTTTCATAGCCTGAATGTACTTCACAAAATAATTGGCATAAGTTGCATAATACTCCGGTTTCAGGCTACCGCCTACAAAGCTGCCGGTGGTCTTCATCCACACTGGGGCCGACCAGGGCGAGCCTAATATTTTAATGGCGGGATTTAATGCAACGATCTTCTTCAGAATGGGTATCAGGTCCTGCTTTTCTTTATCAATGCTGAAGCTGGTAAGGTTGGGGTCGGTTTGACCCGCAGGCATGTCGTCATAGGTAAACGTAGAAGCACTGAGGTCTGAAGCGCCAATACTAATACGCAAATAACTTACGCCGATGTTGGTACTGTCCCACAAAAAAAGCTCTTTCAACAATGGGTCAAGAGTAGCAGCCGGCAGGGAATTCAGGAGGGAAGCACTGCCGCCGGTTAACGTGTAGCCAAATCCGTCAATCGATTGAAAGGTTTGTGTGGTATCTACTTCTATGGTAGTAGTGGCACTACCAGTAGCTGAAAATACCAGCTTTACATTCTGCCTGTTAAACAATACATCCCGGTCGCCGCGGGTTAAATAAAAAAGTACATCGCCTGCAACAGACGGATCCGGTGTAGGCGGCGGGTTTTCTTTAATACTGCTTTTTTTACAGTCGCCGCCCAGCATCATACAAAACAACAATACTACAGGGTTGAACATACTATATGTGGGATTTCTTTTTACTGACTTCATTGGACAAGTTTTGAGATGTAAGACCTGCCAGAGCCTGTCCCGCTTTGTCGGACGACTGGCAGGTCTTACATGTCATTTATTGATAATTCGGATTCTGCTGAATCTTTGTACCCTGTGTTTCCCTGAAAGGAATCGGGAATATTTCATGTTTGCCTTTCACAAATCCTCTGCCTGCCAAAACAGTTGGCGCATCCCCCCATCTTACGAGGTCGAACCAGCGATGTCCTTCACCGGCGAGTTCGGCCCTGCGCTCATTTTTAATAGCGTCCATAGTAACAGGTACAGAAGTCAATCCAACCCTGGCTCTTACCGCGTCCAGCAACGCCTGTGCTCTGGCGCCGGTTCCACCCAGTGCTTCAGCTTCCATTAAATAGGTATCGGCCAGGCGGATAATGTAAGTGTTCTGACGATAGTTCAAATCAGAAGCACCACCGCCTTTTGATACATCTACTTTACGCGGAAGAAATTTATTCAGGAAATAACCGGTATTCATGTAACCGGCAATGTATTTTGCTTTACCAGCTGTTTGCAGGGCATTCAAATCTAATAAAGTAGCGTCTTTTCGAGGATCATTTTTTATGAAGTCATAAAAATTTTGTGTGAACACCATAAAGCTCCAACCCGATGGAAGGTCTGGCGCCGAAGCATCAAGTTTTTCATAACTTCTGGGGCCAACCATAACATTCGCGGTATTACCTTCATCGCGGCCACTGCCCCACCACCCCCAATCTGAATTACCAGCAGCGCTGTGCGTTTCTTCAAGTATAGACTCACTGTTAAACTTGTTCGAAGGCACCCACAAATCGCTGAAGTTAGTGAGCAATTTATAACCGTATGTACTGATACCACCGGGTGTGGGGCCATTTACATCAGCCAGTTGCTGGGCAGCCAGTGTGTTCTTTTTTTCATACAGGTATACTTTTCCCAACAATGCTTTGGCTGCGCCTTTTGTTAAACGGCCGCCTTCTGTTGCAACTGAGACAGTTACAGGCAATACGGCAATTGCTTCGGTAAGGTCTTTTTCAATTTGCGCATATACATCCTCGGGCTTTGCCTGCTCTACATTAAACATATTGTCGTTGTTCAATGGTTCCAGGATCAATGGAACGTTCCTGAACATGCGTACCAGGTTAGAATAATAATAGGCACGCAACGCTTTTGCTTCTCCGGCAAACCTTGCTTTCAACGTTTCATCCATAACTGTTTTTGGCAATTTCTGCAATAACAAATTGGCCCTTGCTATACCCTGGTAAGGATCGTTCCAATAACTGGCGGCCATCAGGTTGGAAGTCATTGTATAATTTGTGAACGCCTGTAATTGGGTGCCATCGGTTGCACCACCACCACCGGCAACATGATCATCTGAACCTGAGTTCATGAGCGCCAGCATATTTTCAAACCCACCAGAGTTTTTTCTTAATGGATCATAAACTGCCACCAGCGCTGAAAATGCCTGATCCTGGTCTTTATAATAATATTCCGAGAGAAATTGTCCTTGCGGCGTTAAGTCCACAAAACTTTTTTTACAGGCCGCCAGGATATTTATTGCTATAACTGCTATTATTAAGTGATTTATTTTTATGGTTCGCATAACCTTTAATTAGTTGTGTTAATAATTAGAATGTCAATTGAACTCCGCCAATGAATGAGCGGGCCTGTGGGTAAACACCTCTGTCTACACCAAATACAGCGCCGCCAATTTCAGGATCGTAACCGGTATATCCTGTTATGGTAAACAGGTTTTCTGCTGTAAGGTATACGCGCAGTCTGTTTGCTTTGATCCTGTTTGTCAATTTTTCAGGCAGTGTATAACCGAATTGCATGATCTTAAACCGGGCATAATCTCCTTTTTCAAGATAGAAATCCGACATGCTTGTAAAGTTGCCATTGGGATCAGTAGTTGACAGGCGTGGGAACGAATTCGAAGTGCCTTCGCCAGTCCAACGGCTTAATACTTTTGTTTGATAATTGGCATTGCCTATATCCAGCCGCCGTATTCCCTGGAAGATCTTGCTGCCTGCAGTACCTTGTAAAAACGCCATGAAATCAAAACCTTTGTAACTCGCATTCAGCGTTAACCCGAATGTATATTTTGGAAGGCCATTACCAAGGAAAGTTTTATCCAGGTTATCGCCAGTGAAGTGGCCATCACCATTTATATCTACCCATTTAAAATCCCCAGGTTTGGCATTGGGTTGAATCAACTCTCCATTTTTGTTTTTATAAGCATCGATCTCGGCCTGGTTTTGGAAAATGCCGGCACTTTTAAAACCAAAAAAGGCATTGTAGGGCTGACCTACCTGTGTACGGGTTATAGCACCCATTGTTTGAAAGCTGGCGTCACCAGCGATGAAATTGGCATCACGTTGCACATAAACTACCTCGTTTTTCAGGTACGAAAAGTTTGCATTTACCCCAAAGTTGAAGTCGCCAATGCTCTTCCGGTAACCCAATTCAACTTCAATACCCTTGTTATCCATATTGGCAATATTAGCTGCCGGTGAATTTGGCACGCCCACATAGCCGGGAATGGGCACCTCACGTAAAATGCCATTGGTCTTTTTAATATAATAGTCAAAACTCAGTGTGATCGATTTTATCAGTTGCGCATCGAAACCAATATTGGTTTGTGACGTTGTTTCCCAATGCAGACTCCTGTTATCAAGCGACAGCGGTGCGTAACCACTGGTAATAACATCTGATGTGCCATACGTATAGTTATACCCACCTGCGATTATAGACAGATACCGAAAATCTGCTATAGCGTCATTACCAACCTGGCCATAGCCGCCTCTTATCTTTAAGCGGTCAACCACTTTTTGAGCCGGCCAGAATGCCTCATTCGAAACGTTCCATCCTACAGAGAACGATGGGAAGATCCCATATTTCTTGTTCATACCAAATTTGGTTGAACCATCCTGCCTGATGATACCAGTGAACAGGTATCGTTCATCATAGTTATAACTTACGCGGGAAAACAGGGAGGATAATTTATGTTGTGTGAGGTCAGATGAGGTAGAGTTTCTGTTGGCCTGAGAAATATCAAAGTTGAAGGAGGCGTCTTTGTAACTACTGATAGGTAAGTTAAACAAGGTAACACTTGACGCCCCGCCGATATTTTCTACATAGGCGCCCTGACCTACCAGCACCGTTAAATTATGTTTATTGAAACTATTGTTATAGGTTACTGTATTTTCAACATTCCAGTTTAAGCTGTTGTTATTTTCTTTGTTATAATTATTCTGAGAAGTTTTTACTGTTGCGCTCAGGTAATAAAATGGCGTAAACCCAACCTTGCCCCAATAAGCTAATTTGCCACCTACTGTTGATCTCACTTTTATGTGTTTGCCAAGGGCTGCTTCCAGATAGGCATTGCCTACAAAATCATCGCTCCAGTTATACTGCCCAAGGCGGGTTTGTACATAGGCAAGGGGGTTACTCATTTCCTGACCTACATAAGATGAGATGCCGTAAGGATTTCCATTGGCATCTTTTATTACCGGGTTGTTGCTGTATGGGTTGACGTTTGCAATAGCCGGGTCGGTAATCACCAGCGGGGTTACGGGATCCAGGTTAATGGCCGAAGACAAAGGCCCCCCAAACTCACTGTTGGTATTGCCAAGGCCAATAGTTTTTTGGTGTGAATACCCAAGGTTTTCGCCAAACGTGAAAATATTATTGAGCTTATGCGTTGAGTTGATGCGGAGGTTCTTTCGGGTATAATTGGAGATAGGACCGGCAACAATACCTTCCTGGTCCTGGTAACCGAAAGAAAAATAAAAGGTTGATCTGTCGGTACCGCCACTCATACTTACTTCGTGTGAAAAGCGCGCGGCATGATCATTAAAAATGGCATCCTGCCAATCGGTTCCGGCTCCCAGCGAGTTGGGGTCGGCAAACACTTTTGCGCCCCCTCCATTTACTGCTTTTTCGTTTATGATAGTAGCATACTGGGTGGCATTTAACAGGTCCAGTTTTTTAGCTACGCGGGAAACGCCATAAAAACCATTGTAGTTTACCGATAGCTTACCGCTTTTACCTTTTTTAGTAGTAACCAGAATTACCCCGGTAGCTGCCCGGGTTCCATAAATAGCAGCGGAAGCGGCATCTTTCAATACTTCAATCGATTCAATGTCGCTTTGGTTCAGGTAGCCAATACCGCCCTGGTCTACCACCACCCCATCAACAACCCATAGCGGATTGTTATTATTATTGTCTTTACCATCGTTAAACGTGGTAACGCCACGCACCCTGATGGTAGAAACGGAACCGGGCTGACCATTGTTTTGTGCAATGGTTACACCGGCCACCCTTCCCTGTAAGGCCTGCTCAATACGGTTACTGGGAACATTTTCGAGGTCTTTGGCTTTTACACTGGAAATGGCGCCCGTAACTACCTTTTTACTGGCGGTACCATATCCAATTACCACTACTTCGTCGAGGCCTGTTGCCCCTACATCTTCCAGTTTTACATCAATAGTGCCGCTTTCGGGAACAGACACCTCCTTGTTGTTCATGCCAACATAAGAGACTACCAATAAAACTTTACGGTTGGGAACATGAATAGAGAAGTTACCCCCGGCATCGGTTGTAGTAGCCATATTAGATCCTTTAATAGCTACTGTTGCCCCCGTCAGGGGCTCCCCGGTTTTAGCGGTTATCTTACCGGTCACTAAAATTTGCTGTGCGAATACAGGCAGAAAGACAGCCTGTAATACCAGCACTGCAATGACAAAGCGCAGAATTTTCATATGCAAGTCAGTTGTTAGTTAATAATGAACAAATCGAAAATCTAAAGTAGACCCTTGACAAAGCCTGGCCTAAAAAGGCACCCCATCTATACCCTATCAATGGAGAGGGTATGCGCTCCAATGTGGTTTTTTGCCCCCTCTTTACCACATCATCCTTTGACCTCGCTCAGGAAATCCTCGATTTCATTCATTCAACTGTTTATTTTACTTCTGTGAATTGCATATCACCTAAACACATATCGCCTGCATCAATATAAATGCGCAGGTTATTCGGTCCTTTTTTCAATGCTATATTTTTTATTTCGAGTGGTTGCCAGTTGTTTGCTTTTGGTACTGCAATTTGTTTGGCGATCTTATTATTTACCAGGAAGGAAAGTTTTCCATCTTCTTTACCCGGATTACAATTCAGCCTGATCCGGTAATGACCCGCCTTTACTACATTAATGGTGTATTGAAGCCATTCCCCGGCTTCCGTATGGTTCACGTAATAACTCCCTGTAGTAGGGTCTGCAGTAATATCCACCCCATCATTCCGGTAGGCGCGGCCCTGGTTACCCCCTCTGGCTCCGTTTGAAATATGATAATCGGCTGTATCCTTATCGAAGTAGGCAACGCCATTTCTACCCAAATCATAATCAACCGCTTTTATAACTGCACCACTTTGGATCACATTCGCTTTAAACGGAATTGTCTTTTGTGAATAAGGCTGTCTGAACAGGGCATCTAACACATCGCGTTTAACGGTGGTGTTCTCCAGTTTTAAAGCCGCGGCCAGTTGCATCACGCCATTATAAGCTTCCGCTGCTGTGGGTCGGGGCCCTCGGTTCGACCAGAAGGCAAGCACCTTGTCGTAATCTTTATTCGAATGCACCTGCATGGGATTGTTATTGCCCAGCTTTTTCAATGGCCACCAGGCCCAGCCAATGTTATTTGCTTCCAGCAACTGCACCGCTTCGGTAAACCAAACATTTGAGTTTTCGCCGGTTTCGCCCAACCACACCGGCACATTGTATTTCTCTCTTGTTTCCAAAATGTGCTTTATAGATCCGGAGGTATTAAAACTCCAGTACTTATGAAAGCTCAACACCATATTATTATCCCAGGTGGGCAGAATACCATTATAATTATTACCCCAGCCATTTCCTTCTATAATAATGATATGCTTTTTATCTACTTCGCGAATGGCCTTGGTTATATCCATCATCAACTGCTTCAATGGCTGGTTTCCTTTTTCCTTCAAACCGTTCTTATCATTTGCCAGGTCTTCAAAGCCCCAGTTGGGTTCATTCAAAATATCGTAACCGCCAATAAAGGGTTCGTTGGCATAGCGTTCGGCCAGCTTTTTCCACAGAGCGATCGTTTTCTGGCGGTTGGCCTCATTTTCCCAAAGCGATGGTTTGGTGGGGTCGCGATCAGAAATATTCAGGTCGTTCCCCTGGCCGCCAGGCGCGGCATGCAGATCAAGGATGAGGTACATCTGGTTGGCTTTGCACCAGGCAAGCAGGCTGTCTGTGATGCGAAAGCCTTTGTTGAGCCAGGTTTGTTTACCGGCTTCGGGTTCCTTGTCAACAGGCAGTGTATACAGGTTGAAGTGCATGGGCAATCGAACAGAATTAAAACCCCATGCTTTCATAGAATCTATGTCAATACGGCGGGTATGGCTGGCGAGCCAGGCATCATAGAATGCGTTAGTACTGTCTTCACCAATCAGGTCGGCTATGCGTGCTTTGATCGTATGCTGCATTCCCTGGCCATTTACCTGAAGCATGTATCCCTCCTGTAACATCCAGCCACCCAAACCAACGCCACGCAGCAAAATGGCTTGCCCTTTTTCATTCACGATCTGTTTGCCACTGACATGTAAAAAACCCTGGGCCCTGGATTGCGGGCTTACTATTATAATAAGAAGTAACAACAAGATCGTTAGTCGGATGTGTGCCATAAGGGGTCGTTTATGGCTAAATTATAGATCTGCCAATCAAATCTGCGTTTTGGCACCACATCATTACCACATCAAAAAGACCTTAAATTGTTAAAACACAACTACTTTACCACTTCAACGCCACATCCGCCCCCTTTTTTAATAGTTCCCATTTACTTAACTTAGTATCCTAACGTATTCACAGTCCTCAATTGCTGTCATGATGAGAAAATTACTGCTAGCCATTTGCTGCTTTAATGTGCTTATTGGGTATAACCAAAATACCATTGGCCTGCCTGAGATCATTAATTATCCCAAGCAGAGCTACAACGCCGGCACCCAAAACTGGAAAATTGCCCAGGATAAAAAGGGGATTATGTATGCGGCGAATGATGAAGGCCTGTTAAGTTTCGATGGAAGTTTCTGGAAGTAATATACTTTACCTGGCGGAACCGGTGTTCGTTCCCTGGCTGTTGGTAACGATGGCCGTATTTATATCGGCTCACAGGGAGAAATCGGTTATTTTGAACCCGGAAAAAATGGCAGGCTTCAATACCGATCGCTGAACGATCTGATCCCGGAAAATGAAAAAGACTTTACCGACATCTGGGATGTAGTGCCGGTTGGCAATGAAGTTTTTTTCCGCTCGTATAGAAAGATATTTCAGCTGCAGAACGATAAGATCACCGTTTTTGGCAACCCGGCCTGGAGCTTCCTGGGTTTACATCAAAACAAACTCATCAGCAAAGCCTGGCAAAAAGGACTGCTGCAATTTGAAAACGGTACCTGGGTGCCTTTTTCCAAAGCCAATTTTTTTCCGGAAAAAGCCGAGATCACCGCCATTGTTCCGCTGGTGGGGGATAGTTCGCTGTTGCTGACCAAGCATCATGGGTCCTATATCTTACACGGCGAGGACATCATCCCTTTTGAAACCCCCGACATGCGGTTGATCAATGAAAAGAACCCCTATAGCGCGGCAGTGATCAATCAAAACCAGATAGCTATTATAACTAACCTCGCAGGTTGTTTTATTATCAATGATAAAGGAGAACTGGTCCAACGGCTTTCCAAACTGGATGGTTTGCAAAGCAATAATATCCTCAGCGTTTTTGTTGATGGCAAAAAGAACATCTGGCTGGGGCTCGACAATGGCATCGACTTCATTGCTTACAACAACGCCATAAAACATATTTACCCCGATTACCAGGAACACAGCTCGGGTAAGGCCGCGGTTATCTTTCAAAACAATCTTTATATTGGAACATCCAACGGTGTTTATGCAGCCTCCCTTGCCGATCAACAAGACATGGGCTTTATTAAAAGCAAATTTGACCTGATACCAGGCCCCAAAGGCCAGGTATGGAACCTGTGTGAACTGAATGGTCAGTTGGTGATGGGACATAACGATGGCTTTTTTGTTATCGAGAAGAAAACCTCGCGAAAGATCGACAGCAGTTCCGGCTTCTGGACCTTTTTACCTTTAAGCAATGTTACACCCTCGCCGATTGTTATGGCTGGAACCTACAACGGGTTAAACTTTTACAATTTTGCCAATGGGAAATTCACCAACCCCGAAGTGCATTCGCATTTTGAATCGGCTCGTTTTGTAGCGGTTGACAACGATATCGCCTGGGCGGCCCATCCATACAAAGGTTTATATAAAATCATGTTGAATACAGGCGCTAAAAAGCCGCCCTACACCGTTTATAAAGACACCAAAGGCATCTTATCCAGCAACAACAACCATATCTTTAAAATAAAAAGCCGGGTTGTGCTTACCAACGATAAAGGCATTTTCGAATACAATGCCCGCACCGACGATTTTGAACCTTCCACCTTTCTGCAAAAGATCTTACCTAAAGTTCCCATCCGGTATTTACGGGAAGATAATAACGGCAACATCTGGTTTGTGCACGATCGTCACCTGGGCGTGGCAGACCTGAGCGGCAAACAACCGCAGATCATTTACTTTCCCGAACTGAATAACAAGATCACCGGTAATGGCCTTGAATATGTTTATCCTTATAACAACAATAATGTATTTATTGCTGCCGAAGAGGGTTTCTATTTAATCAACTATGATCAGTATAAACAATTCAGGGAAGAAATTCCTATCCAGATAAGCGATGTACATATTGTAAACAAAAGGGACAGCACCATTTTTGGCGGTTATTTTAATAAGGAAAGCGAACAGCAGCATTTGATGAATGAAGAAGCGCCTGAAATACAATATGCCTGGAACTCCATTCATTTTGATTATTCCTCGCCATTATACGGCAAGCAATCGAGCATTGAGTTCTCCTACTACCTCGAAGATTTTGATAATGGCTGGTCGACCTGGACAAAGAAAAATGAAAAAGATTATACATATCTCTCCCCCGGCAATTATACATTCAAGGTAAAGGCAAGAACGCATGAGGGGCGGGAATCTGTGGTAGCTTCTTATAAGTTTACCGTACTGGCGCCCTGGTACCGATCACGCTGGGCTTATTTCCTGTATACATTGCTGGCCCTTCTGTTTATTTACACCATTTATAAATGGCAGAAGAAAAAATTCATTGTGCAGCAACAACAGCACGATGAAGAACGCCACCGCATGGCTTACCTGCATCAGTTGGAAATAGAGAAACACCAGGAAGAACAAAAGCAATTGATGTATTTGCATCAGCTGGAACTGGAGCGCAATGAGAAAGAGATCATTCGTTTGCAGAATGAAAAGTTACAGTCAGAAATAGTGGTAAAAAATAATGAGCTGGCTTCTACCACCTTTAACCTGGTGCAAAAGGGTGAAATGCTGATGAAGGTGAAAGAAGAATTTGTGCGCATGAAAAAATCGAGCGAAATAGACAAGGACACCGACGATTATAGAAAGATCCTGCGTATGCTGGGCGATGATAAAATGAAAAAGAACTGGGAGCAATTTGCCGTTCACTTCGACAAGGTGCACAGTAATTTCCTGGTATCGTTAAAAAGCACCCATCCTTACCTCACCGCCAGCGACCTGAAGCTCTGTGCTTATTTAAGGCTGAATCTTACCAGTAAGGAAATAGCGCAGATCATGAACATTACTATTAAGGGCGTTGAACTGGGCCGTCACCGGTTACGAAAAAAATTAGGTATTCAGCCGGAGGTGAACCTTGTTAATTTTTTATTGAATTTTCACTCAGAGATAAATTAATCCAGGTGGGTCGTCCGCCGGCTGGCGGACGGCTCACCTTGGCTTCAAAAAGTAAGGTGAGCCACTCGGCAAGAGTGACCCACCTTACAGGTCAGCTTCTTTCTACTGCCACCCCGGTGTTTGTTTAAAATTCGCATTGCCATAGGTGATGGCAACATCTATCTCTGATTGCGGCACGGGCCATAAGGTATCGCGCAGCGGGAAAGTTCTGTTGGTACTACCGGTAGGATCTTTGACGGTAGGTATAATAGTCCTGTCGGTCTTCCATCTCTTGAGGTCGAAATACCGTTGACCTTCCAGCGCCAGTTCTATTCTTCTTTCATGACGAATGCGGGTGCGCATATCGGCTTGTGACAAACCAGCAGGTAAAGGCGGCATGTTTACACTGGGCCTTGCTCTTATTGAGTTTATGGCATCATATACTGTAGCATCGGGACCAGCCAATTCATTTTGGGCTTCAGCATACAGCAATAAGATCTCGGCATACCTTAAATACACCCAGTCCTGATCGCTTTGGGTGCCTATTACAGTGGCACGGGTACTATCAACTCCTTTTTTATTCAGGAAACCTGATTGGGAACCGATCTGTGAAGCCACAAATGGAATACCACCTTTATATAATACCCCGGGCGTTAATACGGTAGCCAGCAAGCGCGGGTCGCGGTTATTATAAGGATTGTTCTTATCATACAAAAGAGAAACGGAGATGGGCTGCCCATCTACACACTCATAATCATCAACCAGGTATTTCAAAGGCTGAAAACTGCCGCTGTAAGTGTACAGGTATTCGGCTGGACTATACGCATTGGGCACCTGGTAGCGGCCTGAAAACATGATCTCGGGATTATTGGTTTGAGATGGCTTCAGAAACAAACCGCGGTATCCGCCGGTATACAGGCTAAACTTGTTACTACTAATAATAGTTTTCGCTGTGTTGGCAGCCATTTGCCAGTTCCCTTGTGTTATATATACTTTTGCCAGGTAACCTAAGGCAGTGCCTTTTACCACATGGCCGGTGTATACAATATCAGGTAAATTATTTATGGCAAAATTCAGATCACTGATCACCGAATCGATCACCTGGGCTTTGGGTGTTCTTCCCAATTGATAGCTCTCCGGATCGACTGTTGCATTGCCAATTGGCCGTGAATAATACACTACATCTCCATATAACTGAGCCAGTAAAAAATAATAGTACCCCCGTATGAAACGCACTTCACCAATATATTGATTCATGGCTGCTGTTTGCAATGGCACATTACCGATATTGGCCAGAAAAATATTACATGCCTGTATCGCTTTGTAAGCAGTGTTGTACGCATCTGACTGAATGGTACCGGTGGTGGCTTCTATGGCGCCTTTGGCTACATACTGAAACGCACTGCTGAAAGCATTATCGGTAAGCGTTTCCCAGTAGGGTGTGCCCGCTCCCCAGCCCTGGCCTGTATTGTTTGCATTCGTGTAATTATAGCCCTGGATAAGGTAGCTATAAATACCCGTAAGCGCTATGTCGGCATCGGCCTGGGTTTTCCAGAAGTTTTCACTGAGGATCTGGTCTGTGGGATTCTTTTCTAAAAAATCCTTCTTACAACTTACGGTAAGCATTGATAGTCCTAAAAAAACAGCGCTATATCGGATGAAATATTTCATTTACTGCAAGTTTAAATTTTTAAAAAACAGCTTTTACCCCAAAAGAAAATACCTGGTTTTGCGGATGCACCACATACCGGTTGTTGCTGCTGCTGGGCACCCGTTCGGGATCGAGCCCTTTGAATTTGGTAAAGGTGGCCAGGTTGTCACCGGAGGCAAACACCCGCAAACTGCTCATGGCAATATGATTTGCAATGCTTTTCGGCAATGTATAACCTACCTGCAGATTTTTTATACGTAAAAAGGATCCGTCTTTCAAATAAAAGGTAGAAGCAGTACCTATATTGCTGCTGGCATCGCCCTGACCTGTTATATAGATCAGGGGCATGGTGGTGCTTGGGTTCGAGGGCGACCAGGCATTTAACCAATCATAAGTTGGCGGCGAACCCTGGTTAAAGGGTTGTACACCCCAACCGTTGGCGTATATTTTCTGACCATATGAACCGTACAGAAAAATGGTCATATCAAAATTTTTCCAGGAAGCGCTGGCATTGAAAGAATAATCGAATTTGGGAAAAACACCCGGCACTATCACGCGGTCCTTCGAATCTATTACCCCATCGTCAATTACATCTTCAAACTTCAAAAAACCGGGCTGTGGATTGAATTGTTGTTTGGGTGATTTATTAATTTCATCAGCGCTTTGGAAAATGCCGGCATATTTTAACATATAAAAACTGCCATAAGGCTGGCCTTCAATATTAATGGTATTGTTGCCGGTATTGATCTGCTGAGCGCCATATTTTACCAGGGTATTTTTATTAGCCTGGAAAGTTCCACCTACTGAATAATTAACATCAGCCACCTTGCCTGTATATTGTACAGATGCTTCAAAACCAGTATTCCTCATTTGGCCGTTATTAATGGTAGGGGCGCTAAGCCCTACATAGGCCGGTATGGCAGGTGTCGCCAAAATATCGTAGGTGAATTTATTGTACCAATCGAACGTTACATTTAATGATCTGAACACGGTTACATCCATACCCACATCAACCACGCGGGTGTTCTCCCAGTGAATATTTCGGTCGGTCAGTGCGTTTAAAGCAGCACCTGCATTTAAGGAATTACCAGAGTATGAATACGCGTATTGAATATTATTATTATAGGCGTTCAAATTCGAATACACCAGTTGATAGGGATAGTTTGAGATATTCTGATTGCCCAACCGGCCCCAGGAACCGCGCAGCTTTAATGTATTTAACCAGGGTATATGCTCCAGGAATTTTTCGCGGGTCATTACCCAGCCGGCAGAGAAAGATGGAAACAATGCCCATTTATTTTCGGGTGGAAAGCGGGAAGAAGCGTCGTAACGGGCATTGGCTTCAAACAAATATTTACCATCGTAATCATAATTCAAACGGCCATAATAAGAACGCAACGACCATTCTGAGGTTGTTCCGGTTGCTAGCTGAGATCCTGATGGCCCTGCACTCAATTCATCCAATTGATTAGTGGAAAAGGGCGTATTACGGCTTCCAGCCAATACTTCCGTTTTATTGTATTCAGCCTGCGTACCGGCTAATGCTTTGAAATTATGGTTGCCTATCTCTTTGGAATAAGTTAACTGCGTATAACCAACGGGGTAAATATAGTTATTGTCAGTTACCGTCATGCCTTGTCCGTTTACATCGAGGGTGCGTTCAGGTGCATCGTTAGGGCCCGCAAACCAGTTATACTGGTTAATGACCGGTTTGAAGTCTTTGGTTTTCTGAAAATCGTAGTTGAACCCACCACTTGTTCTCCACTCCAGCCCCTTCAACAAACGAATGTTTATATAGATGTTATTCTGAAAATAATAATCCATATTATTAACCAATGCATTTTCTGCAATGGCTACCGGGTTTTTATTGGGTCCCTGTACGTTGGGATATACCGAATTTACATAGCGGCCACTGCCATCGGGCAATTTGGGGCCGGTCATGGGTTCCTGCGACATGGCAGATAAGAATTGGTCCTGGCTGCCGCGTGATGCATACAGTCTTTTACCATAGTTGAATGTCATGCTGCCGCCGATGGTAGCCCAGTCATTTATTTTTGAATTGAGGTTGAACTGCAGGTTGTATTTTTTGTACGAAAAACCGATCATGATATCGGGTTGATCTACGTAACCTAAACCCACATTATAGGTAGTACCATTACGGCCGCCCGTCATGCCTATATGATGCGTTTGCGTGGTGACATTGCGCATCACAATATCGAGCCAGTTAACATTGGGGTATAAATTGGGATCAGAAGGATTTTTATACGCATCGATCTGCGCCTGCGTGTACCGGTTTGAATAATTAGAGTTGATGGCAGCCTGGTTCCACATTTCCATATAGGTAGCAGAATTATACACCAGGTTTTTGGGCAGCGCGGTAGGCCTGGTGATACCAACATTGAGATCATAGCTCAACTGAAATTTTCCATTGGAACCCTGTTTGGTGGTAACCAGGATTACACCGTTGGCAGCCCTGGTTCCATAAATAGCGGCGGATGCAGCATCTTTTAACAGGGTAATGGATTCAATATTTTGCGGATCGAGGTTGGTAAGACTTCCAGGCAAACCGTCAACAATAATCAGCGGGCTGCTTCCGGCTGAGCTGTTCGTTCCCAACCCTCGTATGCGTAGCACAAAATTTTCATTACCCGCTTCACCTGATGACTGTGTTAATGAAAGACCAGGCAATTTTCCTTGCAACAACTGGGTAGGGTCAGTAGCCACGCGTTTGTTCAATTCAGCACTACCTACCGTAGCAATGGCGCCGGTAAGGTCTTTCTTCTTTTGGGTGCCATACCCAACTACTACCACATCGTCGAGTTTACCGCCGGTTAACTCCATGGTAATGTCAATTTGTTTGCGCTGTCCAACTGTTTCTTCCACACTTTTATATCCAACAAAAGAAAACACCAGCACAGTTTCAGGGCCTGGAACAGTTATAGTATACCTGCCTTTGTTATCTGTTGTCACAGCCTTATCGCTGCCTTTAACTTTTACCACGGTGCCTTCCTGAACGTTTCCCACGTCGTCTTTTATGGTACCAGTTACCACTAAAGATTGTGCATACGCCGAACCGGAGAAAGTAAATTGAAAAGCAGTTAAAAAAAGAAGTACAGCAAAAATAAAACGGCCTGAGGGCTTCCTACGGCAGTCAAACATCTTTTTCATAAAGGCAATAATTGGCCACGGCTGCTTTCTGCAAAAGAAAGAGCCGGCGTTAATTAATAAAGTGATTTGAAATTGAGCGTGTAAGGTTTGTACAATAAAGCTACCGCCGAATTAAGCCGTTGTTTTTTCGGGAATTGTCATTTTAGTAAACAATATTATCATTCTAAAACCCAGGAAGGAAATAGAAAGAAGCAAGATAAACTCAGGAAGTTTTAAATGCAGACCAGGTCTTTGCTTTCCTGTGGTACTCTTTAACAAGATAACCAAAGGATCATAATTTCTTTTTCTGCTTCTCCTTAATGTAGGCAGCGACTTCCACCATCGGCGCTATCCAGATGTCTTTTTCATGCTGCTTCAGGTAATGCAGCAGCTGACTGTGTGCGGGCAGGGAAACATTTATATCGTGCCCGCCCCCTACGCCATGGAAGAGGATCACCAGCAAGCCCTGTTTGGCTTCAGCTTCCTTCACCCATTGGATCATGGATTCGCCTGAATTATTCATTACGCCATATGCGGGCAGGTTGTACAGGTCAATATTGTCAATAGTCTGGATGGTGCCTGCCACGCCGCGGGCGCCGGTAAAATCCTTCCGAAGAGAATCGATATATGCAGTATCATGTATTTTATTATCGCCACAGGGAAAGGCAAAAGTGCGGTTTGTTTTTCCGTCAATGGCTGTTAATACAGCGTTCATGGCCAGTATTTCATTGGTGATACGGCGCATAGAATAATTGTTCATGTCGTAATCGGCAGAAACAAACTCTCTTCCTGGCCTGCCTCCTTCGCAGGGGTGAAACAGGGTATGATTGCCCAACTCGTGGCCTTTGGCAGCAGCGGCGCGCCAGGCTGGTATTTGTGATTGCAGATGTCCCTGATAGTTGGCAACATAAAAAGTGGCTTTCAGCCCCAGGGAATCCAAAGCAGGAAGTACATTGGTGATGTCTATATCCAAACCATCGTCGTAGGTTAACACTACTGCACATTTCTTTCCTTTCCAGGGTTGGCTGTTTTGAGCGGTAACTTTTGTGGTGAGACAGGCGAGTAGTAAAAAAGTAGCAATCGTTTTTAAACAGGTCATATGGCATTTGATTATAATGGCAAAATTAATGAAACGGTTAATTAGCAATATGCACCAATTTTTATTATTTCGGCCGCGAATAGTAGATTAAAACAAATAAATATATGGCCTATATAATGGTGGATGTAGAAACGGATGGCCCCATACCTGGTGATTACTCTATGATCTCATTTGGCGCTGTGCTGGTTGATGAACAGTTGGATAAAACGTTTTATGGACAATTGAAACCCATCTCTGAACAATATATCCCGGAGACATTGGCTGTTTCCGGATTCACCAGACAAGAAACACTGGCATTTGATGATCCCCAAACGGTGATGACAAACTTCGCTGCCTGGATCAAGATCGTGGCTAAAGACAGACCGGTTTTCATCAGCGATAATAATGGTTTCGACTGGATGTTTATCTGCTGGTATTTTCATCATTTTACCAAGGCCAATCCGTTTGGCTTTAGTTCCCAGAACCTGGGTAGTATGTACAAAGGACTGGTAAAAGACACCTTCCAGAATTTTAAACACCTGCGCAAAACAAAACATACCCATCATCCTGTTGATGATGCCAAAGGAAATGCAGAGGCGTTATTGACGTTGAAGAAAGAATATGGGTTGAAGATTAAGTTTTGAGGCGATGTCTTTATTTGTTTTTCTGAATTCTCCCTGTAAATGTTTTCCGCTCTTGCTTTTCCTGATAAAAGCATCTACATTGGCGCCTGATCGTAAATAAAGCATTCGATGGTAAAAACAGGTATCGTTTTAAGTGGTGGCGGCGTTAGAGGATTTGCCCATTTGGGTTTGTTACAAGTGCTGGAAGAATTACAAATTCAACCCTATGCTATTTCCGGCGTAAGCGCCGGCGCTATCGTTGGCGCCCTGTATGCCGCCGGCCATTCTCCCCAAAAAATACGCGACCTTCTGAAAAAGAACTCCTATTTCGGCTGGTCGAGCTTTTTGGTGAATAAAGACGGTCTTTTTTCCATGAAAGTGCTGCGTAAGGCTTTGCAAACCCTGATCCCCGACAACTCCTTCGAAAGCCTGCATAAAAAACTTTACATCACCGCTACCGATTTTGCCAACAACGAAACCGTTACATTTTCTAAAGGCCAACTTATTGAAGCGGTGATAGCCTCCGCTTCGGTGCCGGTAATTTTTGAACCGGTAAAAATTGACGACCATATACTGGTTGATGGCGGCCTCTTAAACAACTTTCCCGTTGAACCGCTCGAAAATAACTGCGATGTGCTCATTGGCTGTTATGTAAATAAAATTCCCAAAGGCCTGGGTAATGGCAAACGCATCGGCAAAATGAATATGATTGAAAAATGCTTTCACATGGCCATCGCTCCGGTTGTTTACAGTAAAACGGAACGGCTCGACCTTTTCCTGGAACCCGATCTGCACGAATTTGGCATGTTCGATGTAAATAAAGCCGATCAAATCTATGAAGCCGGCTATAACGCTGCAATAAAGCACAAAGATCAATTGTTACACCTCCTACAACAAAACCCTTAGTCTCGCCTACAGACTTTATTTCTTCGGGCATAATATTTTCACTCCTTTAAACTATAACCCAGACCTATACCCTTATTGACTTAAGTCAATAATATAACGGTTATGCGGTGAAACCCGCGCTAAACGGCCATTTCAGGATAAATTAGCAAAATAACAAAGTTGCTGTATTAAAAATTTGTGCTAAATTAAATAAGAGTTTACCCATACCCTCCACATTTGCCCTTAAATAAAATGTTTCAACTTTCGTTTTTTTGAGTGGGCAATTTCTATTGTTCTCACATATACTAATCACTAACCAACGTAATTGAATGAGTACTTTAACCATAAACGCTTTCCCATATGCAAACCACCCTGCTGTTATACAACGACAATAAGCTGGAAACGCAAAATGAAACCTCCCGGGCCAACCTTGCTAAATCGCAGCTGGTACTGGGTTTTGGCGGCAAGGAAATGATTTCCTCTCAGCCAGTATATGATAAGTTGAAGTCAACCTTTCCCGAAGCGCATATTGTTCTATGCTCCACCGCTGGTGAAATCATCAACAACCGGGTAAACGATAATTCTGTTTCCATTGCGGCTATTGAACTGGAAAAAACTTCTATTCAACCTGTTACAGTAAACATCCGGGACTACGATAACAGTTATGAAGCAGGCAAGGCATTGATCCGACTGATCAATTTTACCAGCCTTTCTTACATCCTGATTATTTCTGATGGCAGTAATGTAAATGGCAGCGAGCTGGTTCGGGGTATCAACGAGCTGGTTAATGACCGGGTACCGGTTACCGGTGGCCTCGCAGGCGATGGCACCAATTTTCAATCAACCGTGGTAGGACTGAATGAAAAACCCTCAAGCGGTAATATCGTAGCCATTCCGTTTTATGGTCAGCACTTTGTGGTTTCTCATGCCTCCATGGGTGGCTGGGAAATTTTTGGTCCTGAGCGAACCGTTACCAAATCTGTAGCTAACCAATTGTTTGAAATAGAAGGACAAAAAGCGCTTGACCTGTACAAAACCTATCTGGGCCCTTATGCCGATGAATTACCGGGATCGGCCCTGCTGTTCCCGCTGGGGGTTAAAGTAAATGAAGATGACGTTCCTATTGTGCGCACCATTCTTTCCATTGACCAGGAAACCGGCAGCATGGTATTTGCCGGCGATGTTCCCAATGGCTCGAAAGTACGGTTCATGAAAGCAAATTTTGATAAACTGGTTGATGCGGCTACCCACGCGGCCGGCCAGGCTTTTCAAAAATTACCTGCCGCGCCGCAACTGGCCTTATTAATCAGTTGTGTGGGCCGCAAAGTCATTTTAGGCAAACGCACCGAAGAAGAGGTAGAGGCTGTTGCCGATACGTTTGGTAACCAAACCTTACTCACCGGCTTTTATTCTTACGGTGAAATTTCACCTTTTAATGATCATGCAAAATGTGAATTGCATAATCAAACAATGACCATTACAACCTTTGACGAGATATAATTGCGATATGAGTTTCAATAAACTTCTTGAACGGCAAATAAAAAAATACCTTCCTGAAGATTATTTTTTGCAGGAGCACCTGAACCGTTTTATTCAGGCGGTGAACGATTCGTATGAAGAATACGAACGGGACCGCAAGCTGTTTAATCATGCGTTCGCCTGCAGTGAAGACGAATACATCAAAATAAACGAGCAATTAAAAATAGAAGCCAAACTTAAGCATGCTTCCATTCAGCATCTAAAAGAAACCATCAATAAATTCAAGGTCAGCGATGACCTGAATTATAGCGAAACCGACGACCTCACGGATATTATCAATTACCTGGAGCATGAGCTGCAGGAAAAGAAAAAGGCCGATATCCTGCTGCAACAATCTGAAAAAAGATTGCGCCTCGCATTGCAAACCATCGACGACAACGTTTGGGAATACCATTTTCCTTCCCGTACCATGACCTTTGCCGTCAATGAAAAATCGATCCTCGACCTTGACCGTAATGTTTATGAAGGAAATGAAAACCTGGTCTGGTGGCAAACCATCGTGGAAGAAGACCGCCCTATTGCCATAGAAGCCTTTCAGAAATACATGAACGGAGAGATCTCCAAACATTGTGTTGAATACCGGGTAAAACTTAAAGACGGGTCAACCCGGTGGATACTTAACCGCGGCGGGGTTATCAGTAAATCAAAAAATGGAAAACCCCTTACCATCATTGGCACCCTCACGGATATTCAAAACTATAAAAACATTCAGGGCGAATTGACAGCCACCGCCAACCGCCTTAGCCACCTGCTCATTAACTTACAAACCGGCGTATTGCTTGAAGATGAGAAAGGCGTAGTGGTGCTGACCAATAAAAAATTTACCGATTTCTTTTCATATCCCGGTTCACCCGAAACATTGGTTGGCATTGAATGCACCGACCTGTACGAAAGCAGTACCACGTTATTTAAACATCCGCTTGAATTCTTAACCAATACCGCCCGGCATTTAAAAAGCCGCAAGCCTGTAAACAATGAGGAAGTAAAAATGGCGGATGGCCGCGTGCTGGAAAGAAATTATATCCCGTTATTTATCGATGATGTATACCGCGGTCACTTATGGACGTACAACGATATCACCGAAAGAAAAAGATCGGAAATAAAATTGAAGCGCCAGGAAGAAAAGTACCGGAGCATTATCGCCAATATGAACCTGGGCCTCATTGAGGTTGATCTTGACCAAAACATCCGCCATGTGAACCAATGCTTTTGCTTAATGAGCGGGTATGAAGAACATGAACTGATCGGCAAAAACGCATCGGACCTTTTTGTGAGGGAGGAGAACAAAGAGATGGTAGCTAACAAGAACAACCTGCGCCATACCGGTTTGTCCGATGCATATGAAATGAACGTTAATACCAAAAACAACGATAGCCACTGGTGGCTGGTTTCCGGCGCTCCTTTATATAACGACAAACAACAACACATCGGTTCTATTGGTATTCACCTGGACATTACCGAACAAAAAATACTGCAACGCCAACTGGAAGAGGCCAAACAGATCGCTGAAAAATCAGTACATGCCAAAGACCTGTTCCTGGCCAACATGAGCCATGAAATAAGAACGCCCATGAACGCCATCCTGGGCATGAGCAAACAATTGCAAAAAACCATTCTCAATCAACAGCAGCAATCGTTCCTGGAGATCATTGGCACCGCAGCAGAAAACCTGCTGGTGATCATTAACGATATTCTCGACTTTTCAAAACTGGAAGCAGGCAAGGTTACACTGGAAGAGATCGGGTTCAACATGCACGACCTGGCAACCAATACCAGCCGCGTATTAAAGCTAAAAGCTGAAGAAAAAGGATTGGTATTTGAAGTGTCGGTTCATCCCGGCGTAGCCAATGTTTTAAAAGGCGATCCTTACCGGATAAACCAGATCTTAATGAACCTGCTTAGTAATTCTATAAAATTCACCCAACGCGGCAGGGTTTCATTAGAATGCATGCTTTATAAAAATAAACCTGATTTACAGGAACTGGATATAATCATCAGCGATACGGGCAAGGGCATGGATGAAGCCTATTTAAAAAACCTCTTCAATAAATTCAGCCAGGAAGATGAAAGCATTGCCCGCAGCTATGGGGGTACGGGGCTTGGTATGAGCATTGTAAAACAACTGGTTGAACTGATGAACGGCAGCATCGATGTACAAAGTAAAAAGGGAGAAGGCACTACCGTTACCATTCAATTGTCTTTTCCAAAAGGTATGGAAAGCGATCTGCCTAAAAAAGACAACAGCCATGTTGAAGCCCATATTCTGGCCGATAAGAAAATACTATTGGTAGAAGATAATGAAATGAACCGGGTGGTTGCTGAAACCATCCTGAACCAATATGGCGCTACCATTTCAGAAGCGGTGAACGGTATGGATGCGCTCGACGCCCTTCGCCATAACCGTTTTGATATTGTATTAATGGATATTCAAATGCCGGTAATGGATGGGCTTGAAGCCACCCGCCACATACGGCAGGAGCTGGCATCAAATATCCCCATCATTGCACTTACAGCCAATGCGGTAAAAGGCGAAATGGAAAAATGCATACAGGCCGGCATGAACGATTATTTAAGCAAGCCTTTTGAAGAAGAAGACCTGATACGCCTGATTGCAAAATGGCTTGGCAGGGAAACACATTTTGGTCCGGCCAAAATAACTGAGGTGACCGATACTCCCCTGTACGATCTATGTAAGTTGAAACAAATTACCCGCGGCGATGAAAAATTCATTGTTAAAATGCTGCAGGTGTTCATCAGCGAAACCAACAACAGCATTACCAACCTGGAGCAGGCTTTTGAACAAAAGGATATTAAGCAGGTACGGTTCCTGGCCCATCGCATGAAGTCATCACTCAATAACCTTAGCATCTCCTCTGCAGGCGGCCTTGCTGAAAAAATTGAAAAGGGTGATTGGGAGGAATCCGATTTCCCGGCGCTGAAAAAACAGATCATTGCCCTCAGGAAGATCATTGATAAAGTGATCCTGATGATCATGGCCGATTATGCTGAATTGATAACTGGTTGAAAATAGCGGTGATACCAGTATCTTTTTAGGTTTTTTATGCTATTTCAAGAATAGTAACGACCTTTGCTGTGTCTATCTATCTCCATTCTTGCTTTCTTACTTGCCATAACCTGAAAAGTTAGTACGGCATTAGATGCCCCATATATAATCGGGGGCAGAATTGTTTATTAATGTTAATAAGAAGAATGAGTTATGGAACAACCAGTAAAAAAAGTCGTTATTGTCGGTGGCGGATTTGCCGGCATTAACCTTATCAAACATGTTTGTAAAGACAGCCGCTTTCAAGTTACCCTGGTAGACAAGAATAATTACAGTTTCTTTCCTCCATTATTATACCAGGTAGCAACCGCATTTATTGAGCCTTCCAATATCAGTTATCCGTTTCGAAGATTATTTCAAAAGAAAACCAACCTGCGTTTTCATATGGGTTCCCTGTTGAAGGTAAATCCTGAACAGAACAATATTGAAACAGACACCGGCGTGGTAAATTACGACTACCTGGTGCTGGCCCTGGGTACTGAAAGTAATTATTTCGGAATGGAACGCGTAAAAGCCCATTCCCTGCCCATGAAAAGCATCGATGACGCCCTTAACCTTCGCAACCATTTACTGCTTAACATGGAAGAGGCAGTACATACCGATGATCTTAAAGAAAAAGAAAAGCACTTGAATATTGTGATCTGCGGTGGCGGGCCTACCGGTGTTGAACTGGCCGGGATGCTGGCCGAGCTGGGGCGTAATATTGCCCTGAAAGAATACCCTGAAATAAAAGACCTGCGTTCGCACCTTTACCTTATCGATGCAGGGAAAACCCTGCTGAGCCCCATGAGTGAAAAATCCCAGAACGAAGCTACCAGGGTATTAAAAAAGCTTGGCGTGCATGTGATCAACAATACCGCCGTAAAGGATTATCGTGATGATATTGTTTACCTGAGCGACGGAAGGACCATTCCTACCAATGTATTGATCTGGGCTTCCGGGGTTATCGGCCGGGAAGTACCGGGGCTGCCGGCTGCGGTTATTGGCCGGGGCAGAAGGGTGATGGTTGATGAGGTAAATAAAATGCAGGGCTCACAAAACATTTTTGCTATAGGCGACATTTGTTTGCAAACAACTGATAAAAATTTTCCCAATGGCCATCCCCAGTTAGCCCAGGTGGCTATTCAACAGGGAACCCTGCTGGGAAAAAACTTAACCAGGGCTTTAAACAACAAACCTATGGAGGCCTTTGCGTATAACGACAAGGGCAGTATGGCCATTATTTCAAAATTCAAGGCCGTATGCGACCTTCCCAAATTCTTCTTTAAGGGCTTTGGCGCCTGGCTGGTGTGGCTGTTCATTCACATTATTCCGTTAATTGGTTTCCGCAATAAAGTGAAACTGGCCTTTAGCTGGTTCTGGTCGTTTATTACAAATGACCCTACCTTGCGATTGATCATTCGCCCGCGTAAAAAGGATGTGCAGTAGAAGGTTGACCAGTTGACGAGTTGACCAGGGATTGAAGTGAGGCTTTTCGATAAGAAGTGGCATGTTGATAGAGTTAATAGATTGATGGGGTTAACAAGTAATACAATAAAAGCCCACTCCGGTAACCAGGGTGGGCTTTTTCGTGAAACGTCAAACGTGAAAGGGCTCGCAAGCTTTGAGCTTTATAATTATCTTGCATCTCCGGCAATTTCTCTGCCTTCTGCCTTCTGCCTTCTGCCTTCTGCCTTCTGCCTTCTGCCTTCTGCCTTCTGCCTTCTGCCTTTCTACCAGGTTTTCTTTACCACGGCGGTCTTTGATAAGCTATCGTGCCAGGGCATATAACCCAAAGCGCTGAATGCTTCAAAAGGAATCGCTCTGCATAAGCTGCGCACCAACGCATGCTTAAAAGTAAACGGAGTGCCGTCCTGGGTAATAGCGATAGTGCCGGTGGACAGTTTACCTACCGTTCTGCCACTCATAGCAGTTTCACAAATGGTATAATATATTATTGTAATAACATACGAAACCGCCATTTTTACCAGTAAAACATCCAATTCCAGGGATGTGGAGGCTTCCGAACTAAAATATTTCTGCGGTCCCACGCCACCTGAAGCTTTGGCAATAACAGTCCAGGCAACTGTAATTATATTAATAAGCACAACCAGCACGATCTGGTCAATAAGATAATTCGCAAAACGTAAGCCTTTACTGGCAGGGTCAACGAACCCCAGTTCATTCTGCTCTTCCTGCAATAAATCGGTTTGATCCTGATAATCCATGGTATTGGAATTTTTGCAAAAGTAACACAGCTATTTCAAAAAGAAAAAGGGTGACCGGCCGAAAACCGATCACCCCTTTTAATTGTATGTTAATTGATTACTGTTTAACCAGTTTCAACTCATTTATCAGGTTGGTAGCACCGCCCAGTTTGTCGATGCACCATAATACGTAGCGAACATCCACACAAATGGTATGGTTATAAACCGGGTCGAACTGGATCTTATGGCTCAATGCTTCATAATTGCCATCAAATGCCAGACCGATCAGGTTCCCCATGCCATCGATCACCGGTGAACCGGAATTACCGCCGGTAATGTCGTTGGTAGTGATAAAACCAACTACCAGGTCATTCCGTTGTTTATCTATATACTGGCCGAAATCTCTTTTCTTAGCCAGCTCCAGCAATTTGGCCGGCAGATCGAACTCATAATCACCTGGCTGGTATTTTTCCAGAATGCCTTTCATGGTGGTTACATAGTCGTACTTAACCGCATCACGGGGCGCATAACTTTTTACATTACCAAAACTTACCCGCATGGTGAAGGTAGCATCGGGATACATTTTTTTGGCTTTTACGGTATCCATTTGCATAACGCCTTTCAGATACATTCGGCCAAACTCATTATTCTTTAGTGTGAACTGCTGGGAATACTGCATAAACTTACCCTGCCAGTTCTTTAAGAAAGCGCTTGCAACGGCATAAGCAGGATCGGCCTGCAACACAGTAGCATCGGGGTTGTTTGTAAAAGCATCCCATTTAGCATTATCCAGGATCATGGTGTTTGCAAAAATGCTGGCTGCGTATTTCTTATAAGTGGCCTCGTCGTTCAGGTCGCCAAAGTTTGATTTTAAGTTATCATAAAAGCCAATGGGGTGTTGGGCTTTGTCAATATCCTTGAAATACATCATCAACACGGCTGCCACAATATTCTGGTCAGATGTTTTATTTTCCCCCTTTAGTACTTCGGCTCTTGCTTCTTTTGCTGCGTCCACTGCTTTTTTAATATCGGCTGAACTGCCTTTTTGCACTATGGCCGTCTCCAGGCGTTGCAGGGAGGCCGCAAAGGCTAACAAAGGCGATCCAAAAATACCTTCATTGATGTACACGCGGTGTTTTGAATAAGGGCGCCATTGATCGTATGCGGTTCCCCAGTCTTTGAAAAGATTTTCATATTCCGGTTTGCCATTGGCCCATGTCTGAAATTTTGCTTCCGCTGCTTTTTTCTGATCGTATACATTGTATTTGATCAGTTGTTTGCTTTCGCCATCAAAGAACTTCCAGTAGTTGGCAATTGAAGCGTAATCGCTGGCCAGTTGCAGTTTAACTGCCGGATCGTCTTTCATTTGGGCAAACATGTATTTCAACCGCATATCACGCAGCTTTACCAGCGTGGGATTGTCGATATCAATTTTTTGTTTGATGCCGAATGATGTTTCATAACGGTTGGTGCCGCCGGGATAACCATAGATCATGGCATAATCACCGTCTTTAATGCCTTTGATCGATACTGGCAGAAAATGTTTGGGTTTTAAGGGCACGTTCTCGGGTGAGTAGTCAGCAGGTTTTCCATCCTTGCTCATGTAAACGCGGAAGATAGAAAAGTCGCCGGTATGACGGGGCCATTCCCAGTTGTCGGTATCGCCACCATATTTACCAATGCTTTCGGGGGGAACGCCAGCTAAACGAATATCAGAAAAACGTTTGTAAACAAACACCAGGTACTGGTTGCCTTTGAACAGGGAGCTTACGCGCGCAATAGTACTGGTAGCTTCATCGCTGTATCGTTTGTTGATAGCTGCGGTAATGTCGGTTACTTTTTGTTGACGCTCCAAACCACTTAAACCTTTTGCTGCATCGAGCACTTCAGCGGTAACATCTTTGATCTCTGTCAGGAACTCAGCATATAAACCGGGAGAAGGAATTTCTTCCTGTTTACTTTTTGACCAGAAACCATCTTTAAGGTAGTTGTGTTCTACTGTGCTGGCATTGGCCGTAGCATCATAACCGCAGTGGTGGTTGGTAAAAATAAGGCCTTCGTTACTTACAATTTCACCGGTGCAAAATCCACCGAAAATGATGATTGCGTCCTTAATAGAGGCCTTGTTCACGCTGTATAACTGTTCTTTGGTAAGCTTTAAACCGCGCTTCACCATGTCGTTATACACTTGTTGTCCAAGCAATAGTGGCAGCCACATGCCTTCATCGGCAAAGGTGCGCACCATAGTAACGGCTAACACAACCGTTAAAAGAATTTTCTTCATATAATTGATAGCTTTTGTAGCGGCAAACCTATTGAAAAATTTTATTAAATGGCCACCCAGCAATGGTTTGCCGGCCGAATTGTTTTACCGCTATAGAACCTTTAACGCTTTAGTTCCTGTAAGATCTTTACCATATAGGCCCGTACATCGTTGGAATATAACCGCTGGTCCATACTATCCAACGTTCGACCCGAAATGACCCAGTTCATAGAGTATTTTATGTGCTCCTGGGGTCTGTAGAGGTTGATAGGTTTGTAATGAAGGTTATTATGATACAGGCCCGACAGGTAATTCTTCAGACGGCTATCGTTAATACTCGTTTGTACGCCATATGCTCCCATAATGGTTTTAATGGGCGCCGCCAGGTCGTTCACAAATGGGTTAACCCTCTTTAATAATATATCTCCTTCAGGCCCATTGCTGATGTGCATTACGTAGAACGAGATCTTCTGGCAATTGCTTTGCAAAATGGTATCATTCTTTGAAGCGCAGATGGAATCGCGCAGGGCATTCAGTTTAATGATCATTTCATGTACTACACCAGCGCCGGAATTATCCACATAGCCGCCATCTACAAAGTAAAAAGGAAACTCGGTAGGACCTTGTTTCAAAAACTTTAAACCGTCTATCCGACCTGCCGGACTAACATACGGAAAGCTGGCGCCCAATACCACGGCCGTGCTCAGCTTCATATCATTCTTATTGGTAAGCCGCGCCAGCACATCTATCCGGTTATTAAATGTAAGCGGGTCGATGGCGATGGTACTGATCACTGAGGGCGCTCCGTCCTGCATACGGGTAGTATTCACACAAAGAATGGGCAGTTTGGTGTTCACCCTATTCTTATACACTGCCAATTCTGAAAAAGGCACCTGCAGCTGGTTCTTCAACAACACACTATCTTTTGGCGCCTGTTCCAGGGCGTCTGTTAAAGCCTTGGCCCGGTCGCCATTGGTATTGAAGGGGAACATGGTCACTAAGAAATCATGGCCCAACATTCGGCTTAGTGTATACGTAAGAAAATCGCTGCGCAGGTATTCTTTCCCAGCCTGGTAAAATTGTTGGTGATTGGGCAGGTTTTTATCGGGCCGGTCGGCCGCATCTTTTAACAAGGTATAAAAAGCGGCATTGCCTACACTGCCCCCTGAAGCACCCGATAAACAAAACAGGTGTTTTGAAAAATCGTGCTGCGAAGTATCTTCCAGTTTTCCCAATACCGAAGCCACCCAGTAACCTGAACGGGAAGCGCCGCCATCTGACAATACAAAATACACGGGATATTCTTTGGATTTTCTGATCAGTGTATCCCGGTCTTTTACCCATTGAATAAAATAATCTCTTACACTGGCTTTATCGGCAAAACTTTCTTTGATGGTGCTTTTTCTTTGAACCAGCGCTACCTGGTGGCGTTCCGTCCACTGACCAAAAATGAAAACGATGAGCAGGAAAATAATATGGATGTTGATGCCTATGCGAATAGAGATAAACGCCATAATAAAACCAAATCCCATAAATACAGAAAAGGCCAGCAATACAAAGGGAAAGGTGCCCAGTTCAACTGCAAACGCCACATTGAGGGTACAGGCCAGGTAAACGCCCAACGCTATCAGGCTTATTAATAAAAAGGCAATGTGAAAACGTATTTCTTCGGGTGGAATGCCGAGAAAACTGGCCAGCCGGAATCTTTTGCTGGTTATGGGTACCACTTTCTTACCCGTCTTTTTTTCCTTTTCCAGCGCTTCCCGCCGGGTAACTACCAGGATCATAAAACAAGCCTGTAACACCAGCATCATAACCACTACCAGCCAGGAATAACGTCGAATATTAGCCGTAATTAATGAAGAACCGCCCACTAAGATCACCACCGTTGCAAAAAACAGCTTGTTCAACCGGATGATCCTGAAACGCCGTTCGAACAATTTGTTCATCCAAAAATAATAGGGGATCGATGCAATCAATAATACAAAGAATATTTTGCTATCGCCCTCTATGTCATAGCCAAACAGAGGTGTTTGTACAAAGGCCAGCATAATAATGGTGAACAGGGTAAAGCCAATAAAGCGGGGCATGTGTTTATAATACTCTTCCTGCAAATAATCCGATGTAGTATAATTGCATTGCCTTTTTGCATTGGCCACGGTACGGGCCGCATACCAGCTTACCAGCACCAGAAAACTTAAAAACGATTGAAATAACAGGAAAAAGCCCCGGTGCTCGGTTGCCAGCACCATGAGGTCTTTACCTTGTGCAAGATCCCAGAAACAAGTTAGGGTTAATACGAGAAAGAGAATGCCCGGGAAGAAAACCCATAGTGCACGAAGGAGATTGCGCACCAGGGTAGCCAGGCGTTTTAAGAGTCCGGTTATAGCCGCCATAGTAAACAGTATTAGGGATGCCCTAAGGTAACTATATCGGCGGCATTTTCAATACCCGGTTAGTTGTAGTGAGTATGGTGTTTTGTCACAATATGTGCCTACTACCTGTTCTCCACTTCCTGTTCTTCATTCAAGGCCTTCCATAACATATCTTTCAGGTCGGTTAATCCTGACTGGGTTAATGATGAAATAAAGATATGCGGGACGTTTGTTGGCAATTCCTTTTTGACAGCTGTTTTCAATTCATCATCGAGCATTTCACTCTTGCTTATTGCAATGAGGAACTGCTTATGCAGCAGCTCGGGGTTGTATTGCTCCAGCTCATTCAACAGGATATTGAATTCTTTTCTATGGTCATTGCTATCAGCAGGAATAACAAAAAGCAGTACCGAGTTGCGTTCGATATGACGCAGGAACCGGTGCCCCAGTCCTCTGCCTTCGGCAGCGCCTTCTATAATACCGGGCAGATCGGCAATGCAAAAGCTTTTGCCATCGCGATAGGCTACTATACCTAAGTTGGGCTGTATTGTCGTAAATGCGTAGTCAGCAATTTTGGGTTTGGCGGCAGTGATCACCGATAGCAGGGTGGACTTACCGGCATTGGGAAAGCCTACCAATCCTACATCAGCCAGTACTTTTAACTCCAGTACTTTCCAGGCTTCTTCACCCTCTTCACCGGGCTGTGCGTATTCAGGCGCCTGGTTGGTAGGTGTTGCAAACTGGGCATTACCCAGGCCGCCACGGCCACCTTTTATCCAAACAACTTCCTGTCCATGTTCCAGGATCTCGGCCTCCTGTACTTCGGTCTGTTCATCGCGGGCAACGGTTCCCAGGGGCACTTCAATGATGATATCTTTACCATCGCGGCCCGTCATATTGTTTTTATTACCACCCTGGCCGTCTTCGGCCAGTACGTTCTTATAGTATCGAAGGTGAAGTAAGGTCCATAGGTTTTTATTCCCACGCAGGATGATATGTCCGCCCCGGCCGCCATCACCGCCATCAGGGCCCGCCTGCGGGTTGAATTTGGTACGCATGAAATGCTTGCTGCCTGCGCCCCCGTGGCCGCTGCGGCAGAATATTCGTATCTGGTCTACAAAGTTTGTCTTTTCCACTTATTGTTTATTGACCTGCAAAGATAAGGTTTGAGGGGCAGAGTTGACCAGTTAACCAGTTGACCAGTTGACGAGTAAAAAACAGTAGGGGCTTCAATTTTAACCTTCAGGAGGGAGGCTCTTCAGGTATTTAATATATCCGTTTAGAATTCTTTCCAATTCATCTAGTTTACTTCTAAAATATTTAAGTTGTTCAGCACTTATATAGGAACAATCAGAAGCGTCAATAAGGTGATTTAGCGTTTCACTCAGAGATCCCCGGGCTTGCATACAATATTTTATTTTGTCTTTATTGGTACGCTTTCCATGCCCTTCTGCAATCTGGCTATTTATTGACCTTGAACTTCTTATTACCTGATCGATAAGTCGATATTTTTCCTCAGGCGGAAAACTTTTAACAAGCTGAAATATCTCATTTTTTAGATCTCTGCTCTTTTGCCATACTATCAAATCCTCAAAATTTTGATACCCTGTTTCGTTCATACGCTTCGTTTACACAAAAGATATAACAATTATGTAGCAACTATAACTGTCTTCAAAAATTTTGTCTTATGTCAACAAGTACCTGTTTTAACTGGTTAACTGGTCAACTGGTCAACTGGTTAACTTCCCTTAATCTCATTCCACGTCTTATACAAAGAAGCCTGCTCCGGCCTATCAGCCGGTACTTCACGCAACGCCTCACAAGGCGCCCAATCAACACCCATTTCGCCAGGCAACAATTGATACAACCGCGTACCCGCAGTCTTCCACCGTATCATGTCGTCTGAAACGGGTTTTATAATTTTTGCCGGATTGCCGACGAGTAAACTTCGGGTAGGGATCTTTTCATCGGCTTTTATTAAACTAAGCGCGCCTACAATGCATTCATCACCGAGTTCTACATTATCCATGATAACACTGTTCATGCCTACCAGACAATTACGACCAATCGTGGCGCCATGGATCACGGCACCATGACCAATATGCGCACCTTCTTTCAGCAACACGGTAACGCCGGGGAACATATGAATGGTACAATTCTCCTGCACATTACAACCATCTTCAATCACAATGCCGCCCCAGTCACCACGAATAGCCGCACCCGGCCCTACATATACATGCTTACCAATAATAACATTACCAGTAACCGCTGCCTGTGGATGAATAAATGAAGTGGGATGAACCACGGGTATAAAACCTTTGAACGAATAGATCATACACGCTTGCTTTTACCAAAGATAGTTTTGTTGCCAGTAATTGACGAACGGGTTAAGCAAGGCATTAAAAATTAATTTACCATGGTTTGAATTTTGCAAGGATTGGTTTGAAAAAGACAAATTACCCGACAATTGTTTTGGGTAAATTTGTTTCCTAAACACAATTTTATGAAGTATAGAAATCTGGGCAACACCGGTGTTCAGCTATCGGCAATCGGGCTGGGCTGTATGGGAATGAGTTTTGCCTACGGACCACGTAATGATGAGGAGTCGATCGCCACGCTGAACAGGGCCCTGGAGCTGGGTATTAATTTCTGGGATACGGCCGATATGTATGGCATGGGCCATAATGAAGAACTGATCTCAAAAGTACTGGTGCCTAACAGAAGCAAGGTTTTTATTGCTACCAAATTCGGGTTCAGGGTAAGAGAAGACGGATCAACTACTACTACCGGCGTGCCTGCCACTTACATCGATGGTTCACCTGCTTACATAAAAACAGCAGTTGAAAAAAGTTTGCAACGGTTGAAGATCGATACCATCGACCTGTACTATGCGCACCGGATTGATAAAAATGTGCCTGTTGAAGAAATGATTGGCGCCATGGCCGAACTGGTGAAAGAAGGTAAGGTTCGTTTTCTTGGTTTATCAGAAGCCTCTGCCACCACCCTTCGCAAGGCAAATGCGGTTCATCCCATCGCAGCCTTACAAAGCGAATACTCATTACTTACCCGCGATGTGGAAGGTGATATTCTCAATACCTGCCGGGAATTAGGTATTACGCTTGTTCCTTATAGTCCGCTGGCAAGAGGTTTGGTAACCGCCACGGTGCAGGATAAGGATAATTTACCCAGTGACGATTTTCGCCGGACCTTACCCCGGTTTGAAGGGGAGAACTGGCAAAACAATCACCTGCTGGTAAGTGAATTTGCCGAACTCGCCGAACAAAAGAAATGTACACCGGCTCAACTGGCGCTGGCCTGGGTATTGGCACAGGGCGAAGACCTGATCCCCATTCCCGGAACGAAAAAAAGAAAATACCTGGAAGAGAATGCTGCTGCCGTGGATATCACTTTAACCGAAGGTGAATTGAAGAATATTGAAGCGGTTGTTAATAAATATCCCAACGTAGGGCAGCGTTATAGTGAGGGCTCGTTAAAGCTGGTAAATCTTTAACCGCAACAAACCGAATGGGACCTACACGTTCCATTCGGTTTCTTTTCTAAATACAGTGCCTTTAAATAAGGCGACCAACTCCCCATTCTCTTTCTCCACGCGTACATCGTAAATAGCCATTTTATTACTGCGGCTTTTTTCTTCGGCCGTAGCAATAATAATATCGCCCGTTTTCAACGGTTTTATATGTGAGATGGATGTTTCTATTGATACGGCATGCCGGCCATGACTGTTGGAGGCAAAGGCCAGCGCACTATCGGCAAAGGAATAACTGATACCGCCATGAGCAATTTCAAACCCATTACACATTTCCCGGCGAACCGTCATTCTTAGTTTGCAGAAACCCTCTTTTTCTTCCAGCCTTTCAATACCCAGCCACTGGCTGAAATAGTCTTTGCTCATCATGGCATCGACAATGGCCGTAGTCTTCGATTTGCTGTCTGACATACTGATTCTTTGAATTTATTCTCCTTTGAACTGCGGAGCGCGCTTTTCCAGGAAGGACTGAATACCTTCTTTGAAATCATGTGTATTGGCGGCTTTTTGCTGCAATTCATCTTCCAGCAACAATTGTTGTTCCAGGCTGTTGGTCATGGAATAACTGAGTGCCTGTTTGGTATAGGCCAATCCCTTTGTGGGCATTTGAGATAAGGTTTGAACAATCCTTTGGCTTTCCGGCCAAAATGCTGCGTCGGGAAATACTTTATAGATCATACCCCATTGCTCGGCCTGGGCAGCAGGTATTTTATCACCGAGCATCATAATAGCGCTTGCTTTTTGCCAGCCTATCAACCGGGGCAGCATATATGTACCCCCGCTATCGGGGATTAATCCCAGTTTTGAAAATGCCTGAATAAACGAGGCCGATTGGGCAGCTACCACTATATCGCAGGCCAGGGCAATATTGGCGCCGGCGCCGGCAGCCACGCCGTTAACGGCTGCCACTACGGGTTTTGTCAAATTGCGAATGCGGGTAATGATGGGATTGTAATGTTCGCTCAATATGCGTTGCATGCCGGGGCCATTCGGGTCAACCACTTCGGCGAGGTCCTGGCCGGCACAAAAACCTTTGCCTGCACCGGTTATCAACACACAGCGGATGGTAGGCTGGGAAGCACATTCATCCAGCTTTTGCTGCAGCAACAAGGCCATGTCGCGGTTAAAGGAATTCAATTTGTCGGGGCGGTTCAAGGTAATGGTGGCAACACCTCCTTCAATGGTAAAAAGAATAGGTAGCATGTTATTTGGTCAATGTTATTAATGGCATTTGAAATAGTCGAACGGTTCCTGGCAATCGTTACACTGGTACAACGCTTTGCAGGCAGTAGACCCAAACTCACTTATCCGGCGGGTATTATAAGAATTGCAATGCGGGCACTGCACAGCCTCGTCTTCTGCAAATAAATGGGTATTGCAAACCTGTTGTTTAATATTAGGTGGCGCAATACCGTAGGCTTTTAGTTTTTCTTTGCCGGCCTCGGTCATCCAGTCGGTTGTCCAGGCAGGTGATAACACGGTTGTGATCTGCACATTTTTATACTCATGCTGCAACAACTCCATGCGAATGTTCATGCGTATTACATCCATGGCCGGGCAACCTGAATATGTGGGTGTGATCACCACTTCCACCGTTTCTTCTTCATTGGCTTTTGTGACCTTTACGTCTCTTACTATGCCCAAATCAATAATTGTTAACACGGGCACTTCCGGGTCACATACTGCTGAGAGTATAGACCATATTTTTTGAACTGATATGTTTGTTATCGTTTGCATTTTTCTCTTTGCCCTCTGCCTTCTGCCCTTTGCCCTATGATTTCTACCATTCAGCACCGGGATAGGCGCGTTGCATGTATTGCAATTCTGCCAAAATATAGCCGAACTGTTCGGTATGCACACCTTCTTTGCCACCTGTCTGCATCCAAATCCCTTCACGGCAGCCTATAGCGGCATCGGGCAGGGTAGCTTCTGCAAAGATCTCATTTACTTTTTGTTCCCACTCCGCTTTCAGGGTGCTTACGTCAACGCCAAAACCTGCTTTAACCGCCTCCAGCTCATAGCCAGCCGGGGTAAATAATTCGCCGGTGAACGCCCATAAGGCTTCAAGCGCATTCTCCAGGCGATTATGACTTTCCGCTGTACCATCGCCCAGGCGGATCACCCATTCACTGCTCCAGCGAACATGGTAAGTCACTTCTTTCAACGATTTTTCTGCAATGGCCGCCAGGGTAGCATCGGTTGATTGTTGTAACTGCTGGTATAAACCGTATTGATAAACACTAAAAAAGAACTGGCGTAAAATGGTTTGCGCCCAATCACCATTGGGCTGTTCAACCAATAAACAGTTTTTATATTCGCGAACGTCGCGCAGGTAAGCTAATGTATCCTCAGTTGCTTCTTTGGCCTCCCGCTTGCCCCCTCCAATGGAGGGGGAAGTAGTAGCATTAATTATTTCAGCGGCGTACTGATACAAACTTCTCGACTGGCCAATCAGGTCCAATGAAATATTGGTGATGGCAATATCCTGTTCCAGCACCGGCCCATGCCCGCACCATTCACTGTTGCGTTGCGCCAGCATAAGGGCGTTGTCGGCCAAATGCAGGGTATAGTTATATAATGTATCCTTTGTCATGGCGGGTTTACATATGGGTTAATTCATCGGGCAGATCGTAAAACGTTGGATGCCGGTATACTTTGTCATTGGCCGGCTCATACAACGAAGCCGCTTCATCGGGGTTGGAAGCATGAATGTATTTGCTTTCCACCACCCAAATGCTTACGCCTTCCATGCGGCGCGTATATACGTCGCGGGCATTTTCAATAGCCATTTGCGCATCGGCAGCGTGCAAACTGCCCACATGTTTATGATCGATGCCCTGTTTGCTGCGGATGAATACTTCCCATAAAGGCCAATCACCAGAGGTTTCGCCCTGGCCCCCTTTAGCCCCCTCCCGGCCTCCCCCAATGGAGGAGGAGGAAGATGTCTTTATAAGATTATTAGTTCCGCCTCCAGCATCTTCGGGAATATCACCGTAATAAAATTTTATAATTCGAATGTCCATTTTAGTTATTTTTATATTAACTCTTCTCTTTTGTTTTTTTCTTACCTCCTACTTCTTACTTCTGGTAATCTTTTTAGGCTATTTGTTTTTCTTCTTTCTTTGCTTCACGTGCTTTTCTTTTTGCTGCGTACACGCTGGCCGCTTCGCGCACCCAGGCGCCTTCGTCCCAGGCTTTGCGCCGGGCCTCGAGCCGTTGTTTATTACAGGGACCGTTGCCTTTTACCACATTCCAGAATTCCGTCCAGTTTATTTCTCCAAAATCATAATGACTGGTTTGTTCATTCCATTTCAGATGGGGATCGGGCAGCGTCATATTCAACACCTTTACCTGTTCGGCAATCATGTCAACAAACTTCTGGCGCAGCTCATCATTGCTCATGCGTTTAATCTTCCATTTGGTGCTTTGTTCGCTGTTTGTTGATTCACTATCGTGCGGACCAAACATCATCAGCGAAGGCCACCACCACCGGTTGATGGCGTCCTGACACATGTCGCGTTGTTCAGGCGTGCCTTTTGACAACACCATCAGGATGTCGAAGCCCTGACGTTGATGAAAGCTTTCTTCTTTACAAATACGGACCATAGCACGCGCATAAGGACCATAAGAAGTGCGGCACAACATTACCTGGTTCAGGATGGCAGCTCCATCAACCAGCCAGCCAATGGCGCCAATATCGGCCCAGGTAAGGGTAGGGTAATTGAAAATAGAAGAGTATTTGGCCTTGCCGCTGTGCAGGTCGATTATCGTTTGTTCGCGGGTGGTACCCAACGTTTCCGTGGCTGAATACAGGTACAGGCCATGGCCAGCTTCATCCTGCACCTTGGCCAGCAGAATGGCTTTGCGTTTCAGACTGGGCGCCCGGCCTATCCAGTTACCTTCAGGCAGCATGCCTACAATTTCGCTGTGCGCATGTTGCGAGATCTGGCGGACCAGCGTTTTCCGATAAGCATCTGGCATCCAATCTTTTGGTTCAATCTTGATTTCCTGGTCAATTTTAGAAAGGAAGATCTTTTCTAATTCCTGCACCGACATGGCAATTACGTTTTTTAGTGGTTCCAAAGATAGTCATAATTGTCGTAAATGCTAACAATCGTTAGCGATAAATAAGGCTTTAAAATGCATTTTGACCGGCTGAAAACCCGAAAATGCGTTAAGGAATTATTACCAGGTGCCCTTTTGTAATGCCTTAAAACGGGTTGGGCATCATGGTGCTATTTAGCTGAAACCCGCATCCACAGAGGGTTTTAACATTTCATATGGGGGTTTAGCATCCTATAATAACAGTAGAGTTGATTTTTACAGCGACTGATCGCGTCATAAGTTTGTATCACGAAACGCAACAAACACCAAACGGGTGTAAAGAAAAAAGAAAGTTGCCATCTCTTCGAATAGACGTACGATTAGCCTGCCTGCGAATTTGCTACCATAGCAAACATTAAATAGAAATAAGAAATATATAAAATAAGATTTATGAAGAATTACAGCATTATCGCAATCGCATTAGTAGCTTTTACCTTAGCATTTTCTAATACTACTCTGGCTAATAACGAAGGCCCTAACAATAAACACGTAACTGATCTGAAGTTTGTAGGCAATAAAGAAAATCAACCTGTATTTGAACTGAGCCTGAACTCTGCCACTGAGGATGAGTACTCTGTTACTTTCCGCGATGAGTATGGTAACGTTCTGTACACTGATAAATTCAAAGCCGCCAGCTTAACTAAAAAATTCATGTTGAAGTCTGAAGATTTTGGTGATGCAGCACTGCATGTTGTAGTAAAATCTAAAAACAACAATTCTACTGATGTTTACGAAATCAACAGAAGTCATAGCTATGTTGAAGAAACTGTGGTAAACAAAGTAAAATAAGCAACCGCGTCCAGTCATTCAACAATTAAATAGATTTTCACGAGAGCGCCCCCCAACCGGGGCGCTTTTTTTATGGGTAAACCATGTGTGAACCTGGCCTCATCCATGTGTGAACCATGTGTCAAACGGGGTACTTTACCAATGGAACACACATGCTTCACACATGGTTGACACATGTATGGTATATTAAACAGTTGTTTTTCAAACTATTACGACAATTATCACAAACAATTAATTGTTAATCAATCTATAACACATGTTTCTCATTCCTATTTATCCGGCAATACTTAGTGTTTATGTACCTCCATTGCCGCTGAACCCTTTTTGAAAATATATTCACTGTTCAGCAAATACGCCCCGCTTACTACCACTACATCGCCATTTTGCAGGCCTGATTTTATTTCAATGCGATCACCGCTTTCCAAACCGGTTTCCACCATTTTTCTTTTGAAAGTATTGTTGTCGGTTTGCACCCATACCATGGCCATTTGCCCATTGCGTAATACGGCATCTATAGGCAATGTAAGTGCATTACCGGCCCTGCTTTTCAACACTACATAAGCAGGCATGCCTGGTTTTAATTGATTGTTGGTGTTTGGGATGGAAATGCGTAACAAATTAATGCGGGTATCGGTGCTTATTTCAGGATTGGCAAAAGTTACTTTACCGGTGATGGCCGCCCCCGGCATATCGGGCAATTGCACGGTAGCCACCCCCTGATAATCTACCAAAGCCAGTTGTGAGGCATATACCTGCGCTTCGGCCCAAAGGGTTGACAGATCGGCGAGTTTTACCACCACGCCGCCTTCCATTACATACTGCCCTTCTTTTATTGGCAGCTCAGTTACATAACCTGTAGCTGTACTGTAAAATGCAGTCAATGGGGAAAACTGTTTTGTTTTTGCCAGCGGATCTATCTGGGATTCACTTACGCCCCATAAGAGTAGTTTGTTCTTAGCGCTTTGCAACAGTTGTTTAAAATCGATGATAGAATTACCCAGCGTTTGTTGCCGTTCCAGTGCGGCGAGGTATTCCTGTTTGGCGGTATTTAATTCTTCGCTGTACAGATCGAACAAGTGATCGCCTTTTTTTATAAAGTCACCGGTGTTTTTAAAATACAGTCTGTCTATACGGCCGGTAATGCGGGCGCTGACCGTATTCACTTTCATTTCATCGAAATTGAGTGTGGCCGTCAATACGACTTTATCGCCCATTAACGCACTGCCCAGAGTATCGGTTTGAATGTTGCCGAGTTGGATCTGCTCAGCGCTGAGCATAATTTCATCTTTTGTTTCGTTCGTCTTTTTAACCTGGATCAACTCCATATGACAAATAGGACAGTTACCGGGTTTGTCCTGCACAATCTGCGGGTGCATGGAACAGGTGTAATAGACATCAGCCTTTACTACTTCAACCGGCTTTTTGTTTTTGCAGGCTGCTGCCAACAACAAAAAAGTTGCGTAAAGAAAAAAGCGTACAAGGTAGCGTCGCAAGCAAAGCTGAGTAGTATTCCTGCGGCCCGGACCATAATAAAATATATTCTGTAACATACGGTTTTCCTATTGTTTCACTTTAATAAAGCTTTCACTATCTACCAGGTATTGGGCGTTGGCGGCCACTTCATCCTGTTCAGTGAGACCATTCAACACCTGGATCAAATGATTATTCACTATACCTACTTCAATTTTATGCGCAATGAAAGCATCGTCTTTTTTTATAAAAACCACTTTATCGAGCCCCAGCGTGAGCACGGCTTCTTCGGGTAACCATCGGGCTGAACGGGCGCCTGCAAAGATCACGGCCTTCACCTGGCTGCCGATGGGGATACCCATATTCGGGTTATTGAAATACACGCGGGCGGTGGCAGTTTTACTATCTGGCCGGTAAAACGGTTCCATAAAATCGATGGCCGCCCTGAAGTCTTTACCGGGCGCGGTTTCCGGCACTATGCGCACTTTGTCGCCCACCTTTACCATACCCGCCTGACCCGAAAAGATATTCAGCACGGCCCAGGCTTTGGAGGGATTGTAAATTGAAAAAAGGTTCTGTCCCTTTGTTACATACATGCCTTCTTTTAACTGCAACTCTTCGGTGAGCAACGAAACATCTTTCATGCCCGTTTGCTCAGGTTGTTGCATAGCTTCCGGACTGCTCTCATGAATATGACCGCCATAGGCACTGTAAATGGAAACCGTAAAAACCGGTTTCCCACTTTTTGTTACCTGGTCCAATTGCGGATTACTCATACCCAGCAATTGCAGTTTTTGCCGGGCAGCCGAAATGAGCACCTGGTTATCGGCATCGTGCTGCAACAGAAATAAGAGATTTTGCTGTGCCGTCAACAATTCAGGGCTATAGATATCCATGAGCTTTTGCCCCTTGTTTACCTGCTGATACCGGTGTTTTATATATAGCTTTTCAATTCGGCCCGCTACATTGGATGAAACCGTGCCCACCTGCCGCGTATCGTAAGTTATAAATCCATAGGTGGTGATCTCTAAAGGTTCATCGCGCTGCTGAATATGCACGGTAGGGATAGACGACAACACATACTGGTTCGATGGGCGCAGCAGATCATTCAACGAAACATCCGTTACTTTTTCACCGGCAACCGTTTTCTTTACCAGGTCCATACCACAAATAGGACAGGCGCCCGGTTTGTCTTTTATAATTTGCGGGTGCATGGGGCAGGTGTAAGTTTCCTTAACCACCGCCTGCGTTTCAGGTTGGTTCTTTTTCGTTTCTTTACAAGCGGGCAAAAGAAAGGCAGCCGGCAGAAGGCAAACGGCAGACAGCAAAGAAAATACCGCGGCATAAGGTCGTTTATTAGTTGCAAATAATCGCGAGTCATGTTTGCCATTTGCAGTTTGCCGTTTGCCAGATTTATTTCGTTTCATAATCAGTTTCATTTAATCTCGAGGATCTTTTCCAATTCAGCTTGTAATAACAATGCGGCTTTCAATTGATCCAGGTATTCCAATTGTGTCATGTTTAAAGCGTCCCACGCATCGAACAATTCAAACAGCTGCTCGGTGTTTTGTTCATAGCTCAACTCCATGGTTTGAAAATTCTTGCGCAGCGAGGGTACGATCTGCGTTTCGTACAATCGCATTTGTTTCTTTTTTGTTTCCAGCTCTGCCCTTGCTGAACCGGCCATCCCTGTTGCCTCATTCAGGATCATTTGCTGCTGGCTTTTCAACGATTCGTTCTGCCATACCAGGCTTTCTGCTTTTGCCTTGTTCATTTTTGACGACCATTTGGCCAGTGGAAATTTTACCATGCCCATTATGGTGAATTGCGCCGGTTGCGTGCTGAGCCCGATCATGTGATCGTACCGAATGCCAAACTCCGGTTTTAATTTAGCCAGCTCAGCACTTCGCTGCAGGTTGTTCACTTCCATACTGCGTTGTAATGCCTGGATATCGCTTCGCTGGCTAACGAGATAACCAGAGTCTAATATGGAAGCAGGAAACTCCTTCCAATTATAGATCGTGTCAATGGTAAGTTCTGCATCCACCTTCCGGTACATAAGGCTGTTGAGCATAATACGCTTTTGGCGCAGGTCGTTTTCCAGCATCAGCTTCATATTGTCGATATTGGCCAATGCGGCTTTGGCTTTGTAATAGGCGCTGATCTTCCCCAGACCATTTTTATATCTTATCTCCGCGCTTTTTATCATGAAGTCCAGAATGCGACTGCCTTCATCAAGCACCGCTTGCTTTTTTAACAGCACCACCCATTCATAGTAATTTTTCTTTACAGTATACGCCAGCTCGTTGTATGCGATCTTCTTCTTTTCTGTTTCAACAGTTGACATGGAGCGCATCCAGGCAGCTTCGGCATTTTGCTTTTTTCTATTGGGAAACATCTGTTGGGCAGAGATCATAAAAAAGCCCATGCCTTCTTTCATCATAGCCGGATCGGCCTTAATTTCTTTGGTATTATACGGCGTCATGAACAAACCGGCGCCGCCTTCGGGCGCCATCCAACTGTAGGCGCCTTTTGCCTCTTCATTAAAAGCCCGGGCTTCTGCTTCGTACATTTTTAACCCGGGATTGTTTTTTTCAACCGTGGTTAAAATGTCGGGTAATGTCATTGTTGTTTGCGCCTGAGATATTACAAGCGTACCAACTAACATCCCGGTTATTATCAATCTTTTGAACATGATGGTTCTTTTTCGTGAATGGTCAATGGTGAATGGTGAATAGCTCACGATTTTTGAGCAGAATAAACGAACTTGCACCACCAGATTTTTTTTCCGTTTTCCGTTTTCCGTTTTCCGTTTTCCGTTTCACGACTAGTGCTTTGCTTCCAACACTTCTATCTTTCCATTCTTACGTAATTCATATTCTTTGGCCATCAAAAAGATCAACGGTGTTACCAATAAAATATGAGTGGCAGAGGTGAGCACGCCGCCCACCATCGGTAATACGATCGGTTTCATAACATCGCTACCTACGCCATGACTCCAAAGAATGGGCACCAGCGCAAAAAGCGACACGCATACTGTCATTATTTTGGGCCGCAGTCTTTTGGCCGCACCGGCAATCACATACTCGCGCAGATCCTGCGGTGTAATGGTTTCGCGGGAATTTCCTTTACGGGCTACCAGCTGCTGCATAGCATCGTTCAGATAGATCACCATCACAATACCGGTTTCCACGGCCAGTCCAAACAAGGCAATGAAGCCTACAGCTACCGCCACCGATAAATTCACGCCCCAAAACCAGATCATATATGCCCCACCGATCAATGCAAAGGGGATGGTTATCAAACTGAGAAATGCCTCGCGGGCAGAATGAAACGCGAAATACATAGAGATGAAAATTACCAGCAATACCACAGGCAGGATCAGCTTCAGCGTTTGTTCGCTGCGCATCAGGTTTTCATACTGGCCGCTCCATTCCAGGTAATAGCCTTTTGGCAACTTGTTGATCATGGTATTCAATTTTTCGCGCGCTTCATTCACGGTACTCCCTAAATCTCTTTCACGCACATTGAACAACACAGTCCCACGCAACATGGCGTTTTCTGAATTGATCATAGGCGGCCCTTCGGCAATGGCTACATCGGCCACTGTTTCCAACGGAACGGGACCATAATTCATGGTTTGCACCTGCAGGCGTTTTAAGGCAGTGAGGTTATTGCGGAAGTCCTGACCAAACCGGGCATTTACCGAAAAGCGTTGCCGCCCTTCTACTGTGGTGGTAAGCTTCATACCGCCGAGAGCAATTTCAATTACGCGGTTAACATCATCTACACTCAACCCATACCGGCTTATTTCATCGCGCTTGATGTGGATGTCGATGTATTTGCCACCGGTAATGGGTTCTACATACAGGTCCTTCACTCCGTTGATGCCTTCAAGCTGTTTCTTGATGGTTTGCGCAAAAGCGTAAATAGTATCGAGGTTTTGTCCGTAAACTTTTACGCCCACATCCGTACGAATACCGGTGCTGAGCATATTGATGCGGTTGATGATGGGTTGCGTCCAGCCATTGGTAACACCAGGAATTTGCAGTTTGTTATTCAGTTCATTGATGATATCGTTCTTGGTAATACCGGCCCGCCATTCCGATTGTGGTTTCAGCAAAATAATAGTTTCGATCATGCTGATGGGCGAGTTGTCGGTGGCGGTATTGGCGCGCCCCGCTTTTCCCAATACATTCTTTACTTCCGGAACCGTTTTAATGATCTTGTCCTGCACCTGTAAAATGCGTTTTACTTCGCTGTTCGATACATCGGGTAAAGTAACCGGCATAAACAGGAGCGAACCTTCATCGAGCGGCGGCATAAATTCCCGGCCCAAACTCATGAGCAAAGGAATGGTAATGGCCAATGCGATGATGTTTATGGCAATGGTTGTTTTACGCCATTTGATGCAGGCTTTTATCACTGGTTCATAGATCCGCTCCAACAGGCGGTTCACCGGGTTTGCTGTTTCGGGTCTGAAACGTCCTTTCATAAAAAAGGAGATCAGCACCGGCGCCAGGGTTACCACCAGCACCGCATCAACCACCATGATGAACGTTTTGGTAAATGCCAAGGGATGGAACAACTTCCCTTCCTGACCGGTTAACAGAAATACCGGCAAAAAAGAAGTAATGATAATGATGGTTGAAAAGAATACGCCCCGCGATACCTGCTTACAGGCCCGTTCAATGATCTGGATCCGCACCAGTTCGGGAATGCGTTGTTTATCCTTTCCGCTTATTTTGTTAAATAGTTTCGTCATGGGATCATGATTTTTCGCTTTGCTGCTGGTACTCGGCCAGGTGGCGATAGGCGTTTTCACTCATAATAATGCCATTGTCGACTATAACTCCAATGGCCAGTGCAATACCGGTTAACGACATAATATTCGATGACAGCCCGATGGCATTGAGCAGAATAAAACTTACCGCAATGGTGATGGGTATTTGTATGATGATGCTTAAGGCGCTGCGCCAGTGGAACAGGAAAATGATCACGATCACCGCAACCACCGCCATTTCTTCAATGAGCTTGTCTTTTATATTGCCGATGGCGGCCTCGATCAGTTCACTGCGATCGTAAGCGGTTTTAAAGGTTACGCCATTGGGTAATCCCTTTTCCACTTCTTTCATCTTGGTTTTTACGGCCGTAATCACTTTATCGGCATTTTCGCCATAACGCATTACGACAATACCGCCTACAACTTCGCCCTGACCGTTTTCATCAAAGATGCCCAGGCGCAGATCGCCGCCCATTTGCACCGTGCCAATATCTTTTACGCGAACCGGAATGCCATTGTAATTGCCCACAGCAGTGCTTTCCAGGTCTTCCTTACTTTTAATATAACCCAGTCCGCGAATGATGTAGGCCATGTCGCTCATTTCAAACTTGCGACCGCCCACATCATTATTGGCTGCTTTTACTTTGTTCATTACATCCATGAGCGATACATTGTAAAACTGCAGTTTAACCGGGTCCAGCACCAGTTGATATTGTTTTTCAAATCCGCCAAAGGAAGACACTTCCGCCACGCCGGGCACGGTTTGTAAAGCGAGTTTTATGTACCAGTCCTGCAAGGCGCGTTGTTCACCCAGGTCCATTTGTTTGGCATCGAGGGTATACCAGAACACATGGCCCACACCCGTACCATCAGGACCCAGGGTAGGCGTGATGCCTTCGGGCAACAGGCGTTGTGCATAGTTCAGGCGTTCCAGCACACGGGTGCGCGCCCAGTAGATGTCGGTATTGTCTTCGAAGATCACATACACAAAACTCATCCCGAACATAGACGTGGCCCGCACATTCTTCACATTCGGGATGCCCTGCAGGTTGCTCACCAGGGGATAGGTCACCTGGTCTTCTATGATCTGCGGACTGCGGCCCATCCACTCGGTAAAAACGATCACCTGGTTTTCAGACAGGTCAGGAATGGCGTCAATGGGGTTCTTTTGTACATTAATGAAACCCCAGATAAACAACGCCACTGCCATCGCCAGTACGATGTACCTGTTTTTTAGCGACCAGGTTATTAATGGTGAGATCATTGGATTTCCTCCTCTACATCACCGCATTCCATCATCTTTTCACCTAAGTAAGGATTCTTTATTTCTTTTGTTTCGCTTAACCACATGGCGCCTTTACCATTTTTTGCCATGGGGCAATGATCGTGATACATAGTTTTACCGCCGCCAAAAGCTTTCACCAGTGAATACATATCTTCGCTCATCATGGAAAAATGCTCCCGCTGATGTTCAAGATCGCCGGTACTTTTAGCAATATGCTCAGCGTGTTCTTTCAGATCTTCTTCATTCTGATCGTATATTTTCTTCTGATCGGCAGTTAAAAGCGATTTGTCGAAACCCTTCATGGCTGCTGCCAGGTTCTTTGCAGCGTCACCAGCTTCATTTGCTTTTCCACCGATCAGTGCATTTTTGATCTGCAGATAACTGTCGGTTAGCTTTTTTATGTAAGAAGCTACTCCGGCATCTACATTGGTAAAGGAGGCTTTCACCACTTTTACTTCGGTAGTATCTTTCTGGGCAGCGGGAGTGGGTGATTGCGCTGCTGCCTGTTTGTTGGATGCGTTATCGCTGCACGAATAAGCAATTACTGATAAGGTTGTCAATAACCCCAATACAATCTTTTTCATTTGAATGTTTTTTAGTGTGAGAGATCTTAACTGGAATGTTTCATTACATGAGTACTGTCTTTATGCTTTGGCGCACCTGACATTATTTTCATTTGCATGCCGCATTTGGGGCACTTGCCTGGTTTATCAGACACCACTTCGGGATGCATAGGGCATACATACATTATTTTTTCAATAAGCGCCATGCCGCATTGAGGGCATTTACCTGGTTTATTGCTCAATACAGCAGGATGCATGGGACAGGTGTACAACTTATTTACTGTAGCCGTATCTGTTTTACCCTTAGGCGAATTTTTATCCTGCGAAAAGGAAACATACATGGTTAGGCAGGCCATTGCCAGCAATAGTAACTTTTTCATATCCTATAAAATTTATGGTGAATAATAAAATGTAAATGGATGGCATTTATGCACGTAATGCCATTAGCCCCACAGACTGTCGGGCTTCAGAAAAGAAGATAAAATCAAATACGAAAAATACAATAACGAATTCGGAGGGGCACCGCACTTCGCGGGGGCGCATTGGAAACGGGATGTTCTTCACTGATGGAAGCAATGACCGGAGTTACAAAATCGGCATACGTAGTAACCACTGCGATGGCAACAGGCGCCTCAGGTTGATAGCGGCTCTCTGCCTTTTGATCTTTTTCTACCTGTAACTGGTGGTGTTTATCCTCGCAGCAACCACTTTTTTTAGCAGTTGATTTCACCATACCGCAATTCTCGCAGGTATGTGTTTCTCTTATGGAAAAGTCCCAGTTGGTAAGCCGGCCCATGCAGTAATGCAGGTTTACCGTGGCGCCTATGGAGGTGCCCAGGTAAAAAACAGCTACTATGAATACCAGGAGTTTTTTCATAACGGTGTAAAAGTAGCAGCTTTTTTGTAAAAGGGATTTATAAAATTCGGGCAAAAGGTTATAGAATCTTGACACCGGAGATAAAACAAACATTTTCAACGAGTTGACAAGTCAACTCGTTAACACGTTAACTTGCCAACTCATCAACTTATCAATTAATCTACCTATACATTCCGTTATCCCACCGATACAATCCATAATATGTAATTTGAGGTTAATTACTTTGTACCATGCCCTATTCAAGGATATCGGACTTTTTTATTCACCTGTTTGCCGGGTTGGCTTTTTTAACCCTGCCCCTGCTTTTCATGAGCGGACAAATGGGAAATGGTGGCCTGTTATCCATCGTATCTTCTTTGGGCTATTGGATATTCGGCCTTACCTATATTGGCATCTTTTACCTGAATGCCTACTGGCTGATCCCTTCACTTTATTTCAGGAAGAAGTACCTGTTCTATATCGTCACTATTTTAATATTATTTGTGCTGGTTATGTATGGCCGGCCATTTGAACAGCTGCTGCAGCATCAACGGCCGCATTTTAATCCGCCTCCATCCGGTACTTTTAATCCAGATCACGGTGTGCCTCATCAACCGGGTGGCGGGCCGCCGCAAGAACCCAGAGGGCCGCGGTCGATGCGTATCGATATCGTAAGTATATTTCTTTACATTATGACCATTGCCCTGGGGATGGCCATACAGGTTACCCGCCAGTGGCGCAATTCACTGCAACAGATCGCCCGCGCCGAAGCGGACAGGGCGCACGCCGAACTCTCCTTTTTAAAGGCGCAGATCAATCCGCATTTCCTATTCAATACCCTGAACAATATTTACTCCTTGGCCACCACCAAAAATGAAAAAACGGCCGACAGCATTATGAAGCTGTCGAACATTATGCGATATGTAACCGATGATGTATCGAAGCATTTTGTTCCGTTGCAGCTGGAGGTTGATTGCATTCATGATCTTATTGAATTGCAGCGGCTTCGGTTAAATAAAAAAACACAGGTTGATTTTAGTGTAAAGGGCAAGCTGGAGCATAAGACCATAGTACCTTTATTATTCATCACGTTTGTGGAGAATGTGTTCAAGTACGGGATCAGCAATCATGAGCATGCAATTATCACCATTCAATTAACGGCCGACGAACGCAGCATTACGTTCTATTGCCATAATAAGATATTCATACCGGCTGGTACCCTGCAGCGCGCGGGCATTGGCATTGCCAATGCAAAAAAACGGTTGGCGCATTTATACCCGAATAAACATTTACTGAATATTACCAACGAAAACGGCTTCTTTTCCGTAGAATTGATTGTACTGGCTTAAACTGTTTTATTATGCAATTGAAATGCGTTGCTATTGATGATGAGCCGTTGGCTCTGGAACTTTTACAGGAATATATCTCGCGCTTTCCGCAGTTAAAGCTGGTGCATACATTCGACGATGCTATTTCGGCCATTGAATTATTACGTAATGCAAAGATCGATCTGCTGTTTATCGACATCAATATGCCTGATATTACGGGCATTGATCTGGTACGTTCTTTACAAGAAAGGCCACTGGTCATTTTCACTACCGCGCATAAGCAATTTGCTGTTGAAGGGTTTGAACTGGACGCCGTGGATTACCTGCTAAAGCCAATCAATTTCGACCGGTTTACCAGGGCGGTGCATAAGGCAACCGATTATTATAAATATAAGAACACACCATCTCAGGAAGAGAACGACAGCCTGTTTGTTCATTCAGAATACAAGCTGATGAAAATTCCGTTGAATGATATTGAATACATAGAGAGCCTGGAGGATTATATAAAGATCCATATTGCAGGAGCAAAGCCCATATTAACCCTGCTATCCATGAAAAAAGTGCTGGAAAAATTACCAGCCGATAAGTTTCAAAGAATACATCGCAGTTATATTGTAGCTGTTTCCCGGGTTAAATCTATTCAAAACCGGAAAGTACAGCTATCTGCTGCTGTTGAACTACCTATTAGTGATAGCTACGTTCAATTCATCAATAACTGGAAGAAAAGCTAATAGCAATAAAGTCAATTCCCCGATACATTTGCCGGTTTCATCTATAACATAATTGCAAATTATAATATAGAACTTAATTTCAGGTGTCAGAGCAATTTTTGTTTATACATGGAGGTTATATGCTGTATGAAAAAATCGACCACTCTGGCAATATTTATCGTATTGGTTGTAGTACTGGCCAATGCCTGTAAAAAGGACAACAACGATGACTCAGGCACTGTTGATTGTGGTACCATTACTACCACTTTTTCAGGCTCTGTAAGTCCACTAATGGGCACGAGCTGTGCAAAATCCGATTGTCACAACAGCGGAAGCACCAATGGTCCGGGCGCGCTTACTACCTACACGCAGATCTTTAACGCTAAAACGAAGATCAGAACGGCTGTAGCCAATGGATCAATGCCCCGGGACGCCAGTTTTACCGCAGCTCAAAAGGCTACTATTACCTGCTGGATAGATGCCGGCGCCCCCAATAATTAAACTGGCATTAAAAAATTATAAGAATAGCAAACCGGCCACAATGATACTATCAAAACGTCGTCTAAATATTTAAGTGAAACAACTAGGAACTAGTTTTTCATGGGTGTTACTTTTAAAGTGCAAAGTCCTGTTTCCACAGGACTTTTTTTATTTGTGTACTATCAACAAATATTTTTCCTGTTACCTAAGTAGAAACAAGTAGCCATTAAAATAATAATCTATAGGTGGCCTGACTTTTGCTGATACATTCACGGTTAAAATTTAGTGGTTGCGTAAGTTGCACATCATTAAACTTTCCCCGCGAACCTCCTTCCTAAGTAAATGCAGTAACTATTAACAATTCTTATTTAACTGTTCCCTACTCCATTACGTAAATAAAACAGAGCTATCGATCCTTAGGTTTACTTGTATTAAATACTTACTACCCATTTCCAAAACAAATTCATTTGTTCATGACCCTTTTTTACCCGACTAAACATCCAATACATGAAAGTGATTTCCGGAAAAGCTTTTGTAATTTCTCTTGTAGTATGTAGTGTATTTAACAGCGCCCGGGCGCAAACAAGCGTTACTATTCCTAAACATGAAATAGGGTTTAGTTTAGGCATGTTTATTTACCAGGGTGACTTAACTCCTGAAAAGGTCGGCGCCTTTAAAACACCCGGCTTTGCCTTCAATCTTTTTTACAACCGTTTACTTTCCCGGTCTTTTTCATTGAGAACAAATCTTGCGCATGGTAAGTTATTGGCCGATGAAGCCAATTATAAAGATCCTGAATGGCGCCAACAACGTAGCTTCTGGTTCAATGCCCGCAATACGGAAATTTCAGAACTGCTGGTGTGGAATATTTTAGGAAATAATTATGGCGAAAGAAAGATTGTGTCGCCTTATATTTTTGGTGGTGCAGGTATAGCTTCCTTACATATTAACCGCGGCTGGAAAAATCTCAATTACGATTATTTCGTCAATGATTCCGCTATGCTAAATGGATTGGCGATTGATAGCGTGCACACCCTGCCCGGCACTATTGCTGTTATTCCGGTAGGCGTTGGGGTTCGATATTCCATTTCAAACTGCCTGTCCATTATGGCTGAAGCTTCGTACCGCTTTACTTTCAACGATTATATCGATGGGTTCAGCCAATCGGCCAACCCCAATACAAACGATCATTACTCGAATTATTCAGTTGGCTTAATATATACGTTTGGTAAAAAGACCTCGCTCGATTGCCCCACTATGCGCTATTGATAAAAAATTATTTAGTGAATGGCTTATTCACTGTTTGAAAAACCAAAGGCCCCCTCCTTACCTCCTCCAATGGGGGAGGTAAGGAGGGGGCCTTTTTTATTGGTGTGGATATTCATTTCATTAACCGGTTATTACGGGTTGTTGCGGTAATGCCGGTTGATTTAGTATTTTGGAATGCGATACATAGAATGAATCGGGACTATACAAAAACAAACAACTGCCATCTTTTATAGTATTGATAATGGCCTTGTGTAAAGCTGGTGGCACTGCGGGGCAACCTAAACTACGGCCCAGAAGGCCTTTCGCTTTAATAATGTTTTCGTTTACGTAATTAGCAGCATGCATCACAATGCTTCTGCTATATGCGTTATCATTGATGCCTGCTTCTTGTCCATCGAGCCGTAATGAATAACCATGCTCACCTGAATAAGTAGCTCCTGTTATATAAAAGCCCAGACTACTCTTAAAGCTATTGGCATCATTCGAAAATTCTGTGGCCATTTCCTTACCTGAATTTCTGCCATGTGAAACAAATGTATTGAACAGTAATTTTCCGGTAGTTACATCAATTACAAACAATCTCTTTTTTGTTGAAGGCAAACTGAAATCCACAATGGAAAGAATACGGTCATTCTTTATTGAACCATTCGAAACCAGGTCGGTATACCCTTGCAACGCATAAGTAAATGCGGTTTGCGAAAGTCCCAGACTATCTAATTTCATTTGACCATACAAATTGCTATACCGGCTAAGGGATCCATTGGCATTGGCCATAGCTGTATCCTTCACAGGGGTAGCTGTAACGGCTTTTTTATTGTTCAGAAAATCAGCTGCAGGTGCTGCATACATAAAACATACTACTATCAGTAGTAACACCGGAAGAAATACTAATGCTTTGAATTTGGGATTGTTGGACTTTGGCATTCACTTGATTTTGACTAATGGTATAAATAAAAAACAGCTTCCCTATACTAACATATAGTGAGGCAAGTGGTTTGCCAAATGGACCCATTAAGTAAATTTTAACAGTTATATAGATCGGTGTTGTATGCCTTGAAAAAAGTACGTTACGGCTTGTTTTTCTCGGCTTCTTTTCGTGCTTTTTCCTCTTGCTTAGCCTTTTTTCTAAAATAGCCGCGGAATAAAAAGTTGTGTTGAATTGCTTCCAGATCATCATCGAGCTTCGAGCTTCCTGAATTCAGGTTTTCGATAAGGTTTTTCATTTGTTGGGCAGTTGCGGGATCGTTTAATAACAAGCCCAGGGTATTATCACTTGTATGTAATTGATCGCTAACCGATTTTAAATTGGCTGTAAATGAGTGGGCGGCATCGGCCGCATTATTTATTTGTTTTACTGCTGCCTGTAAATTGGCCATTATCATAGTATCGTGCACCAATCCATTGGCCAGGCTGCCTGGTTTATCTAACTGCGCTGTGTAGGCTGCAATACGACTGCTCAACAATTCGCTGTTGTGGGCCGCCTGTTGCAAATTGCTGGCTGTGTTTGCCAGGCTTTTATACAAAGTAGCATCGGTAAGCAGGGCGCCGGCTGTACCTTCGCCTTTTGCCAGCCGGTTGCTTACAGTTTTAAAATCAGTAGTAATAGCCACCAGGTTCTCATTGTTTTTTTGCAGGGTGGCCATCATATCATCTGTGCTCAATGTACTTTCTACCTGCAGGTGTTCGCCGCCTTCAATAGCTTCAGCCTTTGGTGTTCCCCCATAGATAACTACCAGTTTGTTACCGATGAACCCTTCGGCTCCCACCTTGGCTTTGGCATCTTTACGAATGAATTCCTGCGCCTTTCTTTCAATTTGCATTGTCACTCGTATTTTGGAGCTGCCATTAAAGTCTACTCCTTTTACAGTACCTACTTTAACGCCCGAAAACCAAACGTTATCGCCCTTTTGTAATCCATTCACGTTATCAAAAATTGCCTCTACTTTAATTGAAGGCACGAATGATTTCTTCTGGCCGCCCAATGTAAATATTCCAACCAAAAAGATCAGCAGGCCAATTGTTACAAACAGGCCAACGATCACTGCGCGTTTGTTCTTTTCCATGCTCATCAGATAATATTTTTAGTGGTATAAATCAGGTTATAAAATTGTAATCGTAAAAACTTTTTAACCGTTCATCTTCACTGGCAAACACTTCTTCAAAAGTGCCTTCTCTTACAAACCGGCCATCCAGTAAAACCGCCAGCCGGTCACCCGTTGCCTTGGCACAGGTAAGGTCATGCGTAATAATTATAGAACTGGTGTTGAACCGTTCCTGCACTTCGTTGATGAGGTCGTTTATTTCCATGCTGGTAATTGGGTCAAGACCGGCAGTTGGTTCATCGTACAACATAATAGCCGGTTGCATAATCAATGTTCGTGCAATGCCTATCCGTTTCCGCTGACCGCCCGATAGTTCTGCCGGCCATTGGTCGATGGTATGGGATAACCCAACCGCTTCGAGTGCATTTTCAACTGCCTTCGTTACCTGTTCAGTGGTCAAATGCTTTGAATTACGCAACAGCGGAAACTCCAGGTTCTCGCGTACCGTCATGCTATCGTACAAGGCGCTGCTTTGAAAAGAAAACCCGATGCGCAACCGCAATTGCTCCAGCTCGGAGTAGCTGATCGTTGCCACATCATTCCCCAATACATTCACCGAACCTCTGTCGGGTTTCAGCAGTCCTGCAATGATCTTTATCAGCACCGATTTACCGGTCCCCGATCTGCCTAACACTACTACATTTTCCCCCTGGTAGATATCCAGGTCAATGCCGCGCAGCACATGGTTCATTCCAAACGATTTATACAGTTCGCGGATGGAAATAACCTTTTTTGTTTTATCGATATGTTTGTTCTTTTTTTCCATCAGGGCATTCTGAACCAATTGATGATCTGTACTACAATAATTTCTTCAATAAATATCAGGAACATAGCCATCACCACTGAACTATTGGCGGCACGGCCTACTCCTTCCGTTCCCTGGGTAGTGTTATACCCCTGGTAACAACCCACAATGCCAATAGTAAATCCGAATAATATTGATTTTATAAAAGAGGAATAAATATCCAGAAAACTAATGGTGTGAAAACCGTTCTCGATGAATGAAACAAAACTGGTTTGTTCGTTGCTGTGCACATTTACAAATGCACCCATCATGGCCAGCAAGGCCATATATAACATCAATAACGGTACCATGAAGGAAGTTGCCAGTACCCGGGTAACCACTAAAAATTTAAAGGGATTGGTGGCTGATACTTCCATAGCGTCTATTTGCTCCGTCACTTTCATGGAGCCCAGTTCAGCGCCAATGTTCGAACCTACCTTTCCGGCACTGATCAAGCCTGTTACTAACGGCGCCAGCGCTCTGACAATGGCAATAGTTACCAGTGATGGCAACCACGATGTGGCGCCAAAATCAGATAATGAAGGCCGGCTTTGTTTGGTGAAGACGATCCCGGTGATGAAACCTGTCAGTGTTATGAGGGGTAAACTCTTTACCCCTATTGAATAACACTGCCTGACTATTTCCTTAAACTCGTAGGGAGGTAAAAACAGGCTTTTGAAAAAGCGTGCGATAAACTGCCCGAAAGCATATACATCGGCAAAGAAGGCATCGAGCTTTCCGGTAAATACATATCTGCGCGGCTGTTTCTGTTTTAAACTCATGGATGCATCATGCATCGAAATTTAAAACCAGCATATCCTGGGCAACTTATTCCCCAATATGAATACTAATCCAGTTCTGTATTAATTATTTATGGGCAATGGGATCGGGCGTGCCGTCGGGGTCGTTCAGGGCTGTTCCGGAAGAAGTTATAGCGTTTCCTTTCAGCAATAATAAACCCGCTACGTGCGGGGTCGCCATGGAGGTACCACTGAATATAGCGTACTTTCCATTTAAGTAAGTCGATGTGATCTTTACACCTGGCGCGGCATAATCCACCACCTCATTTCCGTAATTTGAAAAGGAAGCAAAATTATCGAGACTATCAACTGCTGATACGGTATATACGTTTTTTGCATTCACCCTGCCTGGCGAAAACTGCGAAGCTGGTTTGTGGTCATTACCGGCTGCAATGGCTATGTAAATGCCTTTGGCTGCTGTGTTTTGAACCGCCTGATCTAAAATGTTTGAAACGGTATCTTCACCCAGGCTCATATTTACCACATCGCCTGCTTTAGCATTGCTATTCACATAAGACAAGGCCTGAATGATGGATCCCAGGGTGCCTTTGCCATCTTTATCAAATACTTTCAGGGCTACCAGGCTGGCGCCTGATGCTACGCCCAGCACACCGAATGAATTGTTTTTGGCGCCAATAATACCGGCTACGTGCGTACCATGGCCATTGTCATCGCGGGCAGAGGTTACGCCACTTAGAAATGATTTACTGCGGGCAGAATCGGCGTTCAGATCGGGGTGGGTAAAATCGATCCCTGAGTCAATGATCCAGGCGGTTTTACCGGTTCCATCTCCATAGCCCACGCGTTGAATGTTCCAGGTAATTGTTTTTGGTTCAACCACCTGAAAACAGGTTCCATAGGCTATAATGCGGTCCTGTTCAATGTTGCTTATGGTGCTATCCTGCCGCAACCGGAACAATTCAGCAATTGATAAATGAGCAATAAAACCCCTGGCTCCGCCAGCAAAGCTTTGCTTTATAGCATTACTGTTAATGCTGTGTTTTTGCAATATGGAATTAGTAAAAGATGCAATACGTGCAGTGGTGGTTAAATCTACTCCGGTGGCGGTCGACTCTCTGTATGCTACTATATATTGGTCAGGAATAATGCTTCCGTCCTCCTCACTTTGGGCCACCACACAATTGTTGGTTGAGGCATTGCCAGCTGTGGAACCGGAAGCGCCTGCATCATTTTTTTTGCAGGCTGCCAATACTATCAGACCTGTAACTACTGTTGTGATTATAGATTTTATATGCATTTGAAAGGACCTCCGGGTTACATTAACGGTTTTTCAGGATATACGGCTGGGTCTTATGACCGCTTTAACATCTTTTTAATTTTTCAAATCCGGGTGTTGAAGCCCAAATAACGCGCCAGAACTGTTCAAAGTTCGCACTTAAAAAAGAGCTTTAGAAAGCAGGGAGCAATTATTTAACATTTGTCAATTTTACTAATCTGCCTTAGATGCCTTTTGTTCAATGGCTTGAATGAGCGCCTGCACGGTATTCAAAATGGATTCTTTTGTAGCTATATCCGACACTTCGCCTTTATCGTTGAATTTTGTGCGGATAAACGGGATCAGCAAATCACCTCCTGTCGGAATGTCTGCAGATAAGGCAGAAAATATCTGTAACCAGGCGGCATGGGCCTTATCACCGCCTGAAGCCGCGGTTATTAAAGCTAATGGTTTATTAACCAGCTCACTTGATCCAACCGTCCAGTCGATGGCATTTTTCAATGCCCCGGGAACGCCAAAAGCGTATTCGGGCGAACAGATCAACACGCCATCCGCCGCCGCCAATTCATTGCGCCAGGCGCTTACGCTTTCCGAAGGTTCCATACTGTCATCAAATGCCGGCAACTTCGCCAATCCCTGATAAACGGTTAATTCAACATTTTCAGGAGCCCATTTTTGAATTTCTTTTATCAGTAAAGAATTGGAGGATGTGGCCCGCAAACTTCCCGATACAGCTACTATGTTTATCTTTCTATTCATACGAATTGTTCATTAATTTTCAATAGCATGATCAATGGGAACGGGTTCGCCGTTCCATGCTTTTTTGGCGGTCCAGTCGGCATCGGCGTTTTGCCAGAATGCATCCGAAGCCGGCAATCCCAACACCAGGAAAACCTGGGAACACAAATACAGGCTGCCGGTTGAAATATACGGTTCCCCCACAACGGGTTGATGGCCCGCCAGTCCTATTGTCAACCAGCCTTCTTTATCAAAAGTACCAGGCATTTCCAGCTGCCGCTTTACCACCGCATACAAGGCACACCGCACCTGTTGTGGCAGCACCTCATTAGGCAGTTGGTGCATCAGGGCAATCTTCGACAATAATTGAAAAGCGCCAAACCGGTACGCCAGTGAGCGGCCAATGGGTGGATAGGTTCCTTCGGGGGAGATCAGGCGTTCCTGGATGGCCGCATAGCGCCTGGCCCGGTTCAATTCCAACTCATAGGTTTTATTCTCATTCTGGCCACTGTTTATCAATGTTTGTAATACTTCAAGGAACATTGGTTGTATAACGAAACTATTGTAATAATCCCAATGAAAACTGGCGCCATCGCCATAAACGCCATCGCCCTTATACCATTGTAAATGCTGTGACACGGCATAGTCTACCCGCATTTTATCGCAGTTGCCTTCAAATTGTAACAGGGCCGCTTCCACCATGGCACTGAAAAAAAGCCAGTTACTATGTCCCGGCGTTATTACCCGCGACGATTTAAGGGCTTCCAGCACATTTTTTCTTGTTTTGGCATCGAGGCGGCCCCATAACTGGTTGGGCGCGCGTAACAGGGCCTGCGACAAAAACGCCGCATCAACCAGTGCCTGACCGCCTTGATTAAAATTCATATAATCAGGCGCTGCCGGATCAGTGCCATTGCGAATGCAGGTGATAGATAGGTCAATATATTTCTTCCGCAATTTTCCCTCGATGGTGCTATCCGGTCCCAGTTCCAGCCAGGGCGCCATACCTGCCAGTAAACGCCCAAATGCTTCGAGGTAGGTAAAATTCTCCCGGTCGTTGGTTTTGGCTTCTACTGGCATTTTCTTTTTCAGCTCGTTTTTGCTCAGTGCCGTTAACAGTGGATCTGCTATGCGAACCATAGCATTTACAAAGTATTCACGGTGCATGGCACCATTTGAACCTGGTTTTTGTGC
>NZ_JBJMLX010000311.1:0-21139 GCF_045805085.1 Niastella sp. | reverse complement strand
CAAACGATTGTTGAACGGTAAATGTATTATTGCCTGCATCATTGAAAGGGGTGAATTGTACGCCGCCTTGTTTTTCCTTCAGCAAATATTCACCATTTACTGTTGAATACACTATGGCGCCAGTATTCAGGTTTAGTGCCACATTGAGCGCCGGGGTTTTTAAGTTTACCCAATCAGCCTGCTGCTTAACCTGGAAAGCTGTTTTTTGCGGCGTTTTAATAACGGAAAGACTTTCTTTAGTGAAAGGGCGCTCCTCAGGCGATTTCAGCACTCTTACAGTGGTAGGGCTATAATATTGGATCTCGATAACGGTGGAATTGATTATTGCTTTAATTCCAAGACCGGTTTTTTGAAAGGATTGCGCATTACTACTATTACTTATGGACAAAGCAGTTAACAGCAACAAAAATGTGCTCCATTTGATCATGACAAACATCGTAGTTAAATTATTCAAAAGGTCAAACCTAATTCAAAAGCAGGCCGCTCTATTGTACAAAAGAGACTTTTTTTTGGCTTAATCCGACTTTTTTACAGCTTCTGGGCCGTGGCTGTTTTTGCGGTTGTTGCTATTTGGAATAGCGATAATTAAAGTGGTCCACGTCTATATAGCCTGCATCCCTGATCGTATTGAAATTGATGAGACCTACCCTGTCGCCCCGGTAACTTCCCCACGTGAGCTGGCTTTTTTTACCAAAAGCAATAAACGATCTGCCATTCACGCTAAAGGAATACTGGTTGATGCCGTTGAGATCCCAGTAAGATCTGAGCCAGATATACCTTCCGCTTATGCGCGGGCCAGTGGTATCCTGTTCGTTCTGACTATAGAACAGTGACCGGCTGCCCTGCTGCTGCCTTACGCCGATCACACTGTAGCTGGTTGTTGAAAAATGGGTGAGGCCCGCCTGCTGCCCATCGGCCATATGGGCAACATCGATCCTGGTGGTTACTGTATTGGTGCTGGTACGCCAGCTTCGCTGCGTTAAGGTATTGCCTGCTCTCATCCATAATTTTCGTTTATCCGCCGGGTTCACGGGAGTAAACGCATGCAGCCGCAAAAAGCCTTTCCTTTCCTGCAGTGACCATTTTTCTGCGCGGGGCTGATAATTCCATTCCCATTGCGGAAGCAGGTGCGTCGAATCAAATTCATCGGGGAATTGAGTTGGAGATTTCTCATTGCTGAGCTGAATGGGCTTTTTGCCATCCCATACCATGTTACCAATTGAATCGGCGCCGGGCTGTCCTATAACAGGCCAGCCATCTAGCCAGGAAACCGGAAGCAAACTGGCTGGCCTTCCCTCCCAATCGCCCGCTCCATGATGCGTAAAGAACCACCACGCGCCATTTTGTAACCGGATCAATCCACCCTGGTTAGGCTCCCTGTCTTTTTCTTTATTTACATGATCGAGCTGCCGTACTTCCCAGGGGCCATAGATGTTAGCGGCACGTTGCATCATGATAACCCTTCCCTCTTCTTTCACTTCACTGAAATAATGATAATAGCGGCCATTGATCTTATACAGCTTATTCGCTTCACTGCCTTTGGCCTGGTAAATAATACTGTCTGACGCCATGATCAGACTCTTGCCATCGGCCGTCATTTTAAAAAGATGGATGTTATACCGCTTATTGTTTTTGGCATCCGGCTCAAAATGAGTTGCGATAAAATAAAGTTGATTGTCATCATCACAGAAGGAGCAACAGTCATCCCAGCCTTTTACATTCCACAACGGATGCAGCGGTTCCCAGGGACCTGCCGGATTTTCAGCTGAGCTCATAAAGAATCCGTCATCCGGTGTTCCGAAATACACCCAGAACCTGTTTTTGTAATAACGGATGGAACCTGCCCAGATCCCTTTACCATAACAGTTCATTTTATTCCAGTTCAGGTTGGAACTGATACGGGTGAGATCATCCACCACATGGCCGATGATGGTCCAGTTCACCAGGTCCCTGGAATGCAGCACAGCCATACCCGGCGAGAACTGCATGGTTGAAGAGATGGCATAAAAATCATCACCCACCCTGATGGCATCGAGGTCGCTGAAATCAGCCGGCAGAACCGGGTTACGGTAAGTACCGTCGCCCTGGTCGCCCCATTGGCCATTCATCTGTGCTGCTGCATGCAGCCAGGCAAACTGGCTCATAATTACTATCAACAAGATCCGGTTACGCATCATCATTTGAGATTAATAGATATTCCATTCCCATACCCCTTTCACTCCCTGCGTTATCCTGGCCCTGAGATACCGGGCATGGATGTTCAATTCATCTGTATGAGGCGATTGCATTTTAATATCGGCATGACCACCACAGGCCATCCATGTTTGTCCATCTTTCGAATACTCCAGCACATAAGCATGGCCTGCAGTTGGCCTTACAAAATACAGTTCACTGCGAGTGATCTTTGCTGTTTTACCAAGGTCGGCCATGATCCAGCAAGCTGAGTCGGCAGGCGAAGCCATCCATCGCGATCCATTTGCGCCGTCAACGGCAAACAACGGATCAAATTCCTCCGTGCGATGCAACAGGGAATCACCCTCCGGTTTTATGTTCAATGCAGGGCGAATGCTCGACGCGTTCATGTGAATGATCTTTTTCCGCGCCGGCGTTTTTTCAGGAAGCAATGCGCCAACGCCATCCATGGTAAGTTTTACGGCGCGGATGGCGCCCTCTTCGTCAAATTCGAGTTTGTTCACATAGGTTTGCCGGTTGGTGCTCCCCCGGCCAAATTCCAGGTATGCAAAGTAATAATCGTTTGTTCCCGGCATATTGAACACACAGCCATGACCAGGCCCATAGATCTGCCGGTCATAATCAGTGGTGGAGATAACATTATTGCCTTTAGGGAATTCGAATGGCCCCAACGGCGACACCTTGCTGGTAACATACGCATATTGGTATTTTTCCGCACCGCCTATTGTGTACAGGTAATAGTAAATCCCTTTCCGTTTAAAGAAGATAGGGCCTTCAGAGTAGCTGGTATGTGGCGTAGATATGGTCATTTCATTGGTATCAACGGTGGTCATATCAGCATGCAGTTTTGCCGCCTTTCTCCGCTGCCAGTAGATATAAGCCTGCTGATCATCATCAATAAAAATTTCCGCATCGATGCCGTAAGGAGGCTTACCGTTCTTTGACTTTAAAAGTGTTGCGGCAGTAAAAGGCGCATAAAACGTATCGGGGCCCGAAGCCAACCGGAAAGGTCCGTCAGGCGAAGCCGCTACTGCGGCATACATGAACCCGTTGACGGTGGGATAAAGATAATACTTCCCGTTTGCGGCAACGGCCTTACTCGGCGCCCAGTACTTCTGGCCAACAGCCGAAGGAAAATAAGTACCGGAAAAACTCCAGTGTACAAAGTCCTTGGATTTCCATAACACCGGAGGACCTGAAGTGTTGAGGCCGCTGTCGTAACCATCTGTAGTAGCATAGCAATAAAAGACACCATCTATCACCTGGATGCTGGCATCGGCGATCATGTCAGGGATCAGTGCATGCCCGAAAGGGTTGACGGGTTGCTGCGCCTGCAGCGCAAGTGGACTAATCATCGTTATCAATGACACAAGGAAGCCATGCAGGCTTATATAAAATTTCATATGGCAAGTTACGGTTCGTGAAACCAAAAATAGTTGCCTGGAACAAACAAAAGACGGGGTAAATATTTCAAAAAAGGGGGGTAAAGCAGGAAGCGTTGTTGTAAAGTCCCGTAAAAATAGAAATGGACCGTCACGGCTGAGCTGAGACGATCCATTTCTCTGAGGTTCCGAGCAGATTCGAACTACTGTAAAAGGTTTTGCGAACCTTTGCCTTCCCACTCAGCCACGGAACCATATTTTGAAAATGGTGTAACCTTTAAATAAATTTCATAGCCGATAGTTGGATAATAATGCCTATGATCGTACTTTTCTAAAAGCAAGGATCCCGGAATGTGGTAAATAATCGCTGTACCGTATTGTAAGTTTCAATATTCCGGAGGCGTTCCAAAATTGTTAGATCAACCAAAGGAACTTATTATGAATTTACACAAAAAAATTATTCCCAGGAAGATACCTGATACAAATCATTTCTTTAACGGTCAGAAAATCTTCACTTCGCCCATGCTTCCCCTTCGGGTGTACGTCTCCACTTAAAATAAGCATCCATTACTTCAAGCGATTTTGCATCCGGTACAGGTCCTGTATGCGGTATTTGATTGAAATACATCACTACAGGGTTTTGATCACTGAATGCTGGCCAGGCAGGAAGTCCATTACCGTTTGGATCGCCATACTTTGCAAAGTTGGTCCAATAAGTAGCCATAGCTTCAGCTATTTCCAGATCGCTTTTAGTTGTCTGCGGATCCGATGCATTAAGATGTTTAAAAACATAGGCCACATCCTGCGCATGCGGCGACCCATAACCATAACGGGGAGAACCTGCAGGATAATCGGGATGCTGATCGAAGTAGTAATAAAACACTTTCGATCTCCCGGTCTTCGATTGCAGTCTTGCCCAACTCCACGTATGCCATCCAAATGCCGCATCGCGGGTTAAGTCTCTTGCTGTTTTTGGAACTGTAGTTGAATCAACCGGATAAGCTTTTAAAAGGTCGTCAGCAAATTTGCCGTAACGTGTTTTTACGGCAGATATGTAGTCTGCAGGTGTTTTGGGCGGTGAAAAGCTCGCGCCCTCATCAGAGTTGTAACCAACCATAATAGCAACATCATTATATTTACCTGCTTCATATAACTTGTACTGATCCGCTGGTATCACCCATCCATCAATAATAGGCCATGCAAGTCCTCGTATTGCAGGAAGTTTATCTGCATCGAGTTTTCTCAGGTCTGCAATCGAAGAAAATCCCGCATTCTTTACATAAGCTTCGCCTGTGCTTTCTGCATCGTGGAGTTTTTTTAAATTCTCTCCGGGGAAAAGAGTGGTCCTTGAGGGTCCGAAGGAACCCCCGCTTTGTGAGATGGCGCCCCGGAATAATCCTTTTGCGAGCGGCGATGCACACAACATGCTAACAGCAATGCCGCCTGCAGATTCACCGAAAATGGTAACTTTATCAGGATCGCCTCCAAATGCTGCAATATTTTTTTGAACCCATTTAAGCCCTGCAATCATATCAAGCAAACCATAATTTCCTGAAACATGATTTGGACTTTCCGCACTTAATTCGGGGTGTGCTAAAAATCCAAGTTGACCAACCCGGTAAGCTATGCTAACAAACAGCACTCCTTTATTCGCTAATTTTTCACCGCTATAATTTACATCCGAAGTAGCGCCTCCGTTAAAACCGCCACCGTAGATCCATACAAGAACAGGCATGTGTTCATTTGAAGATCTTGCAGGCGACCATACATTCAGGTACAGGCAATCTTCGCTTTTTCCTGAAGGAGGTGTCCAACCCTGTATAGGACCAGGAGCGAACTTTTTTGCCTGTAAAACGGTGTCCCATTTTTTTACAGGCTGTGGAGCCCGCCAACGCAAATTGCCAACCGGAGGCGAAGCAAAAGGAATACCTCTGTAAATGGTTAATCCATTTTCAAATACTCCCTGAACTAATCCATCCTCCATTTTAATAGCGGCAGGTTGCTGGGCCACAACGACACATGAGGAAAATATTGCAAACAAGACAATCAGTGAAGATCTTTTTTTCATATGGCTTTCTTTAACGTCATTTTGACCATTAAAAGATAAGAAAAAAACAAAAACGATAAACATATCACTGCTATCCAGGAAAGCAGCCCCCGGATTATTCTTTCCAAACCAACACACCGGCTGGCTTCAGCGCCTTTTCGCCTATCAGTATCTGTGCGGTTTCAGGAATATTCATAGTATAATTGTCTGAAGAATAATTCACTGCAACATAAAAACCATCCCGCCAGTAAACGTATACGCCCGGGGGATAATCTTCAACGGTAGCGCCCGCACTCCTATAAATATCCCGCAAAAGATCTTTTTCCAATTTGGATCCATCTGTATCAACGCCAATGTATGTTACGGTTCCTTTGCCAATTTTGTGATTTACGACAGCCGCTTTGCCCTTGTAAAACTGGTTGTCATATGTTGCCAATACTTCGGTATTCTGTTCAGCGCTCAATAGATCAGCCCAGCTATTCCAGTTATAATGTGCCGATTTGCTGAGAATATCGCCTTTGGCGTAATTAGGAAGCATATCGGTTGCTTTAACCCGGGCTCCTATAAGCCCGGAAATTGGAGCAGCCAGTTCCGCTTCCCAAAAGTGCCCCCTGCGATCCTTGGTTGCCGTTCGGCAGGTAATAATTAAATGTCCGCCGTTAGCCACATATTCATTCCATTTCTTCACCAATTCAGCATCTACCATTTCGTATGCCGGCACTATTACCATCTTATATTTCGATAGATCGGCCCTTTCGGAGACAATATCAACCGGCGCACCAAATGACTTTGCTATTTCCTGGAATTTTACAGGGTAATTCCATGGATCCCACCGCCCGGTTTGTTTTTGTCTGTCTATACTCCAGTAATTTTCAAGATTCCAAAGAATGGCGGTTGACCGTGCACCCAGTTTTTCCGGCATCTTAACACCTGGATCGTACAGCTTCCGGAGCTTTTTTATTTCCGCCATGAATTGCATATAGTCTTCCCCGCCCGGCGAAACCGTTACGCCATCGGTCAACATAATTCCGGCATGATACTGCTCTGCGCTATAATTGATCTGACGGAACCGATACGAACAGGCAAGCTTTCCGCCGGCTGCAAAACTGTGGTATAACCACATTCGCACCGTACCCGGCAAAAGCAGCGGATTATAGCTGCCCCAGTTTACCGGCCCCGGCTGAAGCTCCATCGGGCCGGATATGCCTCCTATCGACTTATAATAATCAGCAGCAAAGAGAATTGTTTTGCTATTGCCCAGCCTGAATCCCAGATCGCCAATATTGTCGCTGCCGCCATTGGGATAGGCTGTATAGGTAGCAAAATCAAGTTTTTTTGTTCGCCCGGCATCGGAACCCGTGGAAACTGCCGTATAATTGGTTGTAATGTATTGGTCCTTTGAAATAAAGTTGCGCAATATGCCTGCCTGAAAATCGAGGAATTCAGCCTGTGCATCTGCCGAATAACGCTTAAAATCAAGCAATGCATGCGGGTTATTACCCCACCAGCCAACCAGGTTCGTATTCGGAATGATTACCTGGTCGAAATTATTGAACCATTGGCTCCAGAAGGCGGTTCCCCAGGCAACATTTAAGGCATCAATGGTTTTGTATTTTTTCTTTAACCAGGTTTTGAATGCCTGCTGCGAGGAGGGACTATAATCGTGTATAGCACCTGGTTCGTTATCCAGTTGCCAACCGGTCACATTTTTATTCTGCCCATAACGCCTGGCCATTTCCACTACAATTTTTTCCACAAAACCGCGATACTTCTGATTGACAATTGAACCTAACCCCCGTGTACCATTCTCTGCACGGATGTAATGTCCGTCCATGATAAATGTCTCGGGATAATTTACCCGCATCCATGTTGGGGTGGTTGCAGAAGGTGTACATAAAAGAACTTTCAGGTGGTATTTTATGCAAAGGTTCACGACCTTATCAAGCCAGGCGAAATTGAATTTCCCCTCGGTGGGTTCCATCTTAAACCAGGCAAACTCGGCAAGATGAACAAACTCATAACCCATTGCGGCTATCTTCCTTAGATCTCTTTCCCATTGACCTTCATTCCAGTGCTCAGGATAATAATATGTACCGGAAGTTACCAGGTTACTGTCAGGAAAAAAGCGGGTAGCATTTTGCTGGGATCTTGCCGTCAGCCCCGTTATAAAAAAAGCAATAATAAAAAAAGCAGTTCTGAACATATGACTCCTGTAGCAGACTGACAGGAAGTAATAACTATTTTTTTTCATATAGTAACCTTACAAGTGAAGCAATGCTGTAAAGCTACCATGGGTGTGTTTGAATTGGGGTATTCAATTGGTGCAAATTGGGGGTCGAAATGATGCAAGCAGATGGCTTTCAGTATACGAGGTGTGGAAATTTCAGATCCCAGGCGTGTCACAAAAAAAGCGGCTATACTGTCTCATGTAAAGTAAATAAAGCACTATGAAAATTGTTATTCTTGGGGCATCGCGTGGTACGGGACTTTCAGCAGTTCAGCAGGCATTATCATTAGGCTATGAGGTGACCGCAATAGCCAGAAATGTGGATGCGATCCACCAGGAATGTCATGCATCTAAAGAATTTTCCAGCTTATATATAGTAAAAGGAGATGTATTATACGCGCCCAGCTTTGAGCATGCACTGGAAGGGGCCGATGTGGTAATATCCTCAATCGGCGTAACCAGCACTAAACCAACGGTACTCTATTCAATGGGAATGTACAATATTATTCATGCCATGTACAAGTACCATGTTCCCCGGCTGATCTGTGTTTCGGCAATTGGAGTGGAGGTTACTCCGGGTATGCCATTTTTATTGAAACTGTTTACCAGGTATATTTTGCAACCCCTTTTGAAAAATAACTTTTCTGACCTGCTGAAAATGGAAACAATGGTGAGGCAAAGTAAACTAAACTGGACGATCGTACGAGCGCCCAGACTGCAAAAAGGGGAAATAACCGGTAAATACCGGTTTGCAGCCAATGAATATCTTCGCCATCCGATGATAATAAGGCGCTCTGACCTGGCCCATTTTATCGTAAACAATATTAATAATAAAGATATCTTTTGTTCGCGTGTTGAAATATCCCGTTAAAGGGATGTTTTAAACCGTTTAAGTTTTTGCGGATTAGTTTGCACAAAGATACTTTTGATCTGATCTCCTTCCGGTTCAATACATACAAGCACCCTGGGATCATTGCCGGAATAAGTGATAGTGGAAGGCAGGCCATTGACTATAATAATTTCGCGACGCAGATCAGGAATATGCTGATTTATTTTTGGAATAATGCTCATAAGCAGTCTGCTCACATCGTCTCTTCCATAAATAGGTTTTGAGAATGCGGTAAGGCGTTTGCCATTCAGGATTAAAGCACCTCCCCCACCTTCAGCAATGAGTATAATGTCATCTTTTAATACCTGGATCAGATCTTCCAAGCTTCCTTCCGAGATAGCACGGAGGAAACTGTTTAAAATTTTTTCATGCGCTTTAAGGTCCACTTCAAAGCGCCGTGCATCTTTTCCCAGGTTGTCTTTGGCACGTTTAAAGAGCTGCCGGCAGTTGTCTTCTGTTTTATCAAATATTTCTGCCAGTTCTGAGTAATCATAAGCAAATATTTCCTTTAACAGGAATATGGCCCTTTCATTGGGTGTTAATTTCTGTAGCAGCACCAGTACTCCGATAGAAAGAGCGTGATAAGATTCTATTTTTGTATGAACAGGGTTGCTTTCCTGGTAACTTAATGGCTCTGGCAACCAGATGCCGGTATATTCTTCATGCTTTATTCTGGCGCTCTGCAGGTAGTTAATGCTTCTATTGGTAACAGCTTTAACGAGGTATGCTTTTATATGACGTATTTCTTCGGTTTTGCTTTCGAGCCATTTTACAAAGGTGTCCTGCACAATGTCTTCTGCAGCATCCACCCTACCAAGCATATTATAGGCAATTGAGAACAGAAGGGATCTGTATTCGAGAAATATGTCTGTTTTATTGCTCATGAGTAAGAGTTAAAAATCCATCCGTATACCAAAAGTCGGGAAAACCGCAAGGCCCAGGAAATAAGTTTGCCCGGTAAGGGGTTGAAAGATGGCTGAGCTTTCATTGAACCTGTTCATCACATTTACAACATCAAAGAAGGCTGTCCATCCAATTTTCTTTAGCTGAAATTTATAATCAGCCCGCAGGTCGAGACTGATAAAATCAGCGAGCCGCTCCCCATTTTTCGATACTATTTCCTGCGAATACCGAAGGTGGGCCTGATCATTAAAAACATTCGCATGTACAATATATTTATCGGTAGGCCTACCGGTGGCATACCGGAACTTGCCGGAAAAGATCCATTTCTTATTGTACTCGTAACTTCCCAACACGCTGATCACATGCGGGAGGTTGAAGATATAATCGTATTCACCCAAACCATCGTGATCGTCTCTTTTCGACTTCATATAGGAATAGCTTAACTGGCCATGGTATTTTTGTGACAACCGTTTAATGATGCTAACGTCAAAACCATGTGCATTACCCGTACCCTCACTGGTCAAAAATGGCCTGCCGCTTGCCGGTTGCACCGCCAGGTTATCCAGTTTCTTATACCAGCCCTCAGCTGTGAATTTTAGATCAGGTGTAAAATAAATTCTGTACCCGAGTATATATTGATAAGCCCGTTCATTCTTCAATCGATGTCCTGCCGGTTGAGAGGCTATATCTGAGAAGGAAGGGTCCTGATAATAAACGCCTGCAGAAAAATTAATGCTTTGTTTTTCATCGATACCCACGCTTCCGCTGATGCGAGGTGCAATGGTATGTTGTGTTGTAAAACCTGTATAGTCGTATCGAACACCGGGATTCAACGTAAGATGATTAAATAAAGTGAGGGACAGATCAACATATCCCGAAACATTATAGGCAAAATTTTTAACAGCAGCATTGAAATCGGAAGGATCAAGAATAAGATAGTATACCGAAGGGTTGGGGCGGTAATCTTTAGCGTTGAGGGTATACAAAGTATCGGTATGCTTCAAATTGCGTGCATAATCAATATCCACCCGGGCTACATCTATACCACCTGTGGCGGTAAAACCCCTGTTGATCTTAGTACTAAAAATGCTGCGGTAACCAGTTTCAAACTGTTTATTTTTAATATGCCGCAGATCGGTTTCATAAGGAATGCCCCCGCTTTTAATAATATTACCACTGTTATCTATTTGGGGGGTTGAATTGCCCAGATTATTGTTAACATCGAGCATGCGATAATACAGAATATTTTTCCAGTAACTATTGCGGCCGGTCAATGTACGCAGGTTAAGTCCCATAACCGCTTTATTTACTTTGGATTTTCCTACAAAGCTGGAGTTATTGTCATCGTTCAGGTTATCGCTTTTTAATACATCGGCTGCGGTTCTTGTATATTCTTCGGGATTAAACATGGCAATGAACGTCAATTTATTTTTTGCATTGATCTCGGTGCTTGTTTTAATCAGATAATCACCATAAGAAGGAAGACCGGCGCTGGTTAAACCAATCATTTTCTCGAGGTACCTGAAATCCTGGTATCGTGCCGATGCAAAAACACTGGTTTTTTTATCAAATCCGGAAGGGCCGTCATAAATAAGTGTAAAACCGATGAGATCAAACTGCCCGCTGTAAAATGCATTCGTGCGATTGCCTTCTTTAATGCCCAGCCCGAGGTATGATGAATTTTTTCTGCCATATTGAGCACCAAAGCCGCCGCCCTGAAATACAGCATTATCTATAACCCGTGGCGCAAAAATGCTGAACCGTCCTCCGTTCGGATCATTAAAACCCGAGTTAAATCCTTCCACTTCCAGGTGCGATACCTGAAATACCGGAATATCATCTGCCATATAAACATTATCAGTAGTTCCTTGTCCGCGCACAGCAATAGCCGAATATTGCCCCCCGCTGCTCACCACCCCCGGCAATATGCCAATGGCCCGGAATATATCGCCCTGTGCGCCGGGGTTTTTAAATATCTCTTCTCTTGAAAAGGAATAGGCCGACACAGGGATCGACGGATTATTTTCACCTTTAAATGCCCGTACAGATACAGCGCCCAACTGACGCGCATCCTGTAATAGTTCTGCTTCCAGGTAGTATGTTTTATCCTTTACAACATTAATATCGTTCAATACCTTTTGCTGAAAGCCGATATTTGTTATTACAAGCGTATATACACCCACCGGAATATTGGTTAAAATAAACACGCCGGAAGAATCTGCAGAAACAGAAAACGGGTTGTCTTTGATGGCTACTGTTGCACCGGCAACAGGTTGTTTTGTTGATTGTTCAATGATCTTTCCTTTTATTATCCCCTTTTCCTGTGCCGAAACCTCCATATATATGAATAATAAAAAAACAAGAGACAATTTCTCCAAATGCATATTCCTCTTTTTGATTTTTTTGTAAACAATACTGTATGGCAATTGACCAGTTACCGGTACATAAGACCGGGCGATGTTCTATTTTGTGACAGGAATAAAAAATAATCTGGTTTTTTAAACGCTCATTGATTTGATCCGAATCATACTGATTAAGATGATCAGAAAGAACAGGGTTAATTGTATGGGATAAAACCGGCTCATACTTTCCCTTATTGATACGGTGTGCTGTAGAAAATCAGTTGCATGCGCCATAACAGTTTCCCTGAGTTTATGTCCTTGCCTGTTCCCTATTAACAGCCCATTTAATATTAATGCAATAACCAACACTATTTTCACCTTGAACCAGGGCTGAGCCCATATAGCGCCTTTATACAACACAAACAATGCGATTCCTGTAAGTATAATTGTTACAGCGCCCGTCTTTATAAATGTTCCATACCTGGCCATTAATGGGATCAGGCCAAAGACACGGTTATCGCCTGCATCGGCGAATTGCCAAAATGTCTTAAAAGTCAGATAGTCTATCATCGTTGTACCCGCCATCATTACAATGCCGGTAATATGTAAGGCCAATAGGATCCGAAATATTAAATACATTTTATTGACATTTATATTCAAACAATTAATACATTTTGGTAGTTATTAATGCAAATTAAATCCATTTGGTAGCAAATAACAACTATTTGGTACTTATTTTCTATTTTTGGAACCAAATAGAAGTAAATGAATCAAACTGTCGAATTAGTCAGACTCTGGGGAGAATATGAAAAGGAGCATCCGAACGGCACTATAGAAAGCTTTTGTCGCCATATTTTAGCCGGCTCTATAAAAAAAGAAAAAAAGGTACAACCTGAGTGGCAAATACATCCGGATACTAATGGTGCGCTTATTAAATTAATCAGCCGTATCGGGAAGTTCCAGGAAATTTATTCAAAGAAAGCATTAGCAGGGACCGGGCTTGACCAGATTGAAGAATTCGGAATGATGGTAGCTATATTTAATCTGAAAAATCCCATTAAATCTGAAGCAATTTTCACCAACATGCTCGAGCTTTCCAGCGGCACGAATATATTGATAAGGCTACAAAGCAAGCACCTGATCAATGAATATACTGACGCTGAGGATAAACGGGTAAAAAGACTTCAGTTAACGAAAAAAGGCGAAAAAGTACTGAAGGAAGCAAAACAGCAGATCTTAAAAGTGGTGGAGATGTTAACCCGGGATATAAGTGATGATGATAAACAACTCTGCCTTCAGCTACTGTCTCCTATTGATTCAAAATTTTTTCCCCTAATTCAAAAGCAGAAAAATAAAACGTTTGAAGAAATTTATCTGGGTCATTCGGATGTAGCTTAGTTGGATGGATGGGAGGAGGCTGTCAAAAGTAATTTTGCAGCCTCCGCAACTGACATCGTTTTTGGGTTTAGTATCTACCAGCCATGCATAAACTGAATGGTTTTAATATCCATCGATCCCGGTTCTCCCGGAGGGAATTTTACAAATACATCATGACGGCCGGCTACCTTACTGATCTTCTTACTGAAGATCTTCCAATTGTTGGCTGCACCGGTGGCTGTAACAGGTATGGTGGCGATCAATTTTCCGGTTGTTAGATCATCCAGCCAGATCTCCAATTTACCGGCGGTTTTTGCTGCCGCCATGAGCTGAACCTGGTTGGCCGTTCTTTTATCATTTCCAAACTCTACACCCGACAACATAAACCAGCCGCCCTTTGCTGCATGAGTGGTCACTACTTTTTCTGATCCCTGTGTTACTGTTTGCACACCATAGTAATTGCTGTAACCGGCAGCAGGAAGGGAAGAAAATCCATCTTTGCACACAAACAGATCAAAATCGGCAGGTCTGCCTTCGGCAAACAACCCCACACTGGTTCCCACCCAGGAGTTATAGCCTGGTTGTACCTTATCGAGCTTAACCGAACTTACAGGTGCGCCTATTTCCAGCCAGGTATTTCCATCGCCGCTGCACCAGGCCGACAGGCTGTGCTCCTTTCTTTCCAACTTCAGCCAAACCAGATTTCCAAACTGGTTTACCACACTGCGGTAAGCCGTGTCGAACCGGAAGATGATCTTTTTGCCATTATCATAACCGCTATAGAGCCTTATAAAAACAGTTTGATTTCCATTGGTCAGGTAAAGGCCTGCTTTTGTTACTGAATCCACTGCATTCACCTCCACCCGCGTAACTGCTGTATAATAATGGTCTGTTTCTTTTTGCAGCAGATGCGTTCTGCCGTTATCGGGTGTAAGCCGCAACCAGCCTTTTTTGGCCGACAAGCTATATTGGTTCGCAGCTTTCCGGTTTAAAAAGTGCCACCACATATGCAGGGAATCATTATCGAAATAATCTGAATGAACACTTCTCCACAGAATACCCGATTGCGGAAGATCGGGTTTTTCAACCGGCGTGCTTACCGGCGCCATTCCCCAGGGGCGGTTCCCTTCCCAAATAACCGGGTACAACGATGTTTGCCGCCCCATGCCCGACCAATCGTCACCGGCTAACCGTTCATAGCTTTGACCAATCGTCCACCAGCTGCCATCGGCTAATCGTACCGGTGCTGCAATATGATTGGGGCTTCTGAAGCCTGTACGCGGATCTGAGATGGGTTTAAAGAAATTACCCAACCGCTCCCATTTTGTTGAATCTGCTGTTAAAGCGGAAGCTCGTAAGACATACTGCCCGCCCGATACATCGCCTGCCGGGAAGTAAAAATAATAGCCATTTCGCTTGCACATTACCGGTCCTTCTGCCCAGCTGTATTGTAAACCGGCATTCACCCAGTCAAGATCGATCACCGTGTCTGCCAGTTGCCCATCTTTGCCAATTGCCTGAATACGGTTGGTTTTCTGACCATTCTTGATCAGCATGTATGGCTTTCCATCATCGTCTACAAATATGGAATTATCATACCCCAATGGTCCGGTGGTGGCGTTGGTTTTTACGTGTACCGGCGCCGACCAGGGTCCGGCAGGAGAACTGGCTTTGCAAAACCACTGGCCGTTGGCAGAAAAATAGATCCAGTAAGAACCATAAAAATAAGTGATGGCGCCCTGCCAGATACCGGCAGAAGGTTTGTCAGCTACCATACCTGCACCAGATGGATAAACGATCCTGCTGATCACGTCCCAATGAACCAGGTCTTTGGAATGATAGACCGGCAGATAGGGTGTAAAATGAAAGCTGGAACCGCAATGGTAGAAATCATCACCAACCTTCAATAAGGTTGGATCGGGATGATCGCCGGGCAAAACAGGATTGACATACGTTTTAACCTGGTTGTAATAAGCGGCAGAATCAACAATGCTGTTCTGTGCTCCCGTATCAAATGTGCTCAACAATATAATACTCACTAATACAGCGATCCGGTAATAACAACGATTCATATTCCGTACGGATGGTTTTATTTATAATAGAATTATTATTTCGTTCAATTAACTCAATTAACTATAAAAGGATTGAATGTTTCCATTTTAACGCCTCGGTCGCGCAAAACGATGGTGTCTTTAAAAACATGGTTGGTGGTACCAAAATTTGCCTGGTACTGCAGGTGCACCACATCTCTTTTTTCATTTCCCCACATATCGCCTTTCTTTACCAGTTCTCCTGTTCCGGTGACAGTATAAGCAGCAGCAGCAGGATTAACCACTGTACATTTACCCTGGTTGTCGAAACGCAGGATCAGTTGAAACGGCATGTCTGCACTTCCGCGGTTCTTCGCATTCAGGGAAACGGTTACTTCGTTCATGGACGTTGTTACCATGTTACACAATTCATCTTTTTCCACATACGGGGCATGATACACTACTGTTGTATCGAGTGTGGTGTTACCGCCAGCCCCTTTTACATTATCAACACCCCTGCGTAAATAGGTACCATGATACGGGTTAATATACCTGACGGCATACAGAATATAATCTTTCGGCGGCGTGATCCAGTCGCCTGCATTGCGGCGGTCAGGGTCTTTATGATCGCTTTTTCCACTGAGAACGGAATCGGCATTCACCACGCCGGTTATCCGCATTGGAATCACAAAGGTATTTTTTACAGAACGCGGGTCCTGGAAAAATGCATCCGTCAGCTGCACTTCCAGCCCGCCCATTAATTTTCCTGAGGGGATCAGTATCGTTTGCTCTTTACTTGCTGGCAGCGTATAATAATTCTCAGGCATGGCCACTACTTTGTCGCCTGTGGCCGCTTCGAATGTAAGCCGGCGGGTAAGCGTGGTATCTACCACCACACTTAACGTTATGTCTTTTTTATTTTCATACACGCCGCCCATGGTAGCCATGATAAGGCATTTATGCTCGTTGTCGAGTGAATTATCATAAATATCTTCTCCCAGCACCAGCGTTTTTACGGGTGATTGATAGGGAAAGTAAACGGTCGTGTATTTATAGTCGGGGAAGACGGAATCTTTATTCGAACAGGAATAACAGATCACCAGGATAATACATGACAGCAATATTATTTTTTTCATTTGTCTTTGCTTTATGGTTTAAAACATACTTTACCATCCCCTGTTTTGTAACAGGTCTTCTTTCAATACATCGTTGTAAGGCAGGGGACCATAATACATATAGTCAGCATACTGCCTGTTCTCAATAGAACTGACCGTGTACACATTGTTATTTATGCTCACTCCCTTTGCAGGTTCTGTAATGTTTTCCTTCCATCGCCGCAGGTCCCAAAACCGGAACCCTTCAAAACAAAGCTCAAGGCGTCTTTCGTTATGGATGAGTTTTCTCAGCTCTTCCTTGCTGGTAATGGACGACAGGTAATTGTCGGGCTGTGTAATGCCTGCTCTTTTTCGGATAGCGGCAATGACATCCCGGGCCGAATAAGTATGCGTTCCTTTTCCATCTGGCCCCCAGGCTTCATTGGCGGCTTCGGCATATGCGAGGAACAATTCGGTATACCGGATATATGGCACGTAATGCCGTTGGGTATTTGTGCTTGCGGGGTTCAGGTTTACATCTTCGCGCAACAACTTGCGCATATAAAAACCTGTTCGGGTTGAAGTGGAAATAGCATTCAATCCATCATTTGAAGTACCGATCCTGGTATAAATGGTAGAACCGCCCGGTCCCATTTTACTTTCATTCACCACGATATAAAGGGCCAAACGTGGATCGCGGTTATTATACGGATTGTTTTGATCATAGCCGCCAGCGGGATCTGTAACAGGATAACCATTAGCCATAGGAAATGCATCGACCAGGTTCTGTGTTGGGTTAACGCGGCCATTACCATATAGCGTTGGGGGGTAATTATCCTTTTCCAGGTTATTGCCATCGCCTACATTACCCCGCCAAAGCACTTCCTTTGGATTCACCCCTGCCGCCAACCCATTTATTTCACCTGAATTGCGGCTGGCATACCAGTATACGCCGTTATTTGCCATACCCGAAATTCCGCCTGCCAGGTCAAGCACCGCTGCTGCATCATCTGCAGCTTTTGCCCATGTAACAGTGGTTCCCTGGCTAAATGCCGGGCTGGCGGCCAGTAAAGATAATTTCGCCCGAAAGCCTTTGACGATGCGCGCAGTTAAACGTTGCGCATTGTACGCCCCAAATACGCGATTGTAATCAGACAAGGTGGTTTTACCTGCGTATTTTGCGGGTATACTGCTGGCGGAAGTAATATTCACAAAATCGAGCGGCAGATAGCTTTCCGCCAGATCAAGGTCCTTATAGATCTGTTGAACGCATTCTTCAAAGGTATTACGCGGTAATTTGAAATCAGACTTACTATTGAGCGACGCCGTTAGAATAGGCACGCCCAGGAGCTTGCCATCTGTTGACCAGCCGCCATGAGCCTGTAGCAAATAATACATAAACAAGGCGCGCAATCCATATGCTTCGCCTTTTACCCGGTCATTGAACATCTCTTTGGTGTATTCACCCGATGTGGCCCAGTTTACCTTGTCAGCTTCAGCCAGGATTGAATTCAGGTATTGTAAGGCGGCAAAAGATCCGGTGTATTGGTCCATAGGATTGTTTATAGATGACCAGTTGCCGGTGGCCATTAACCGGAAGTTATTATTCGGGTTGTTCGACACGGCATCGTCTGTAGCCACATCATTGAATGAATAGCTGCCCAGGGGCAGCCGAACATACCCATTCAGCAAAAGCCCCTCTGCAAATGCCGCGTCATTATAGATATCGCTTAGTCCACGGTTATTTTCATCGGCGGGAGACAGTATTTTTTTGCAACTGCAAAAAACCATGCCCAGGGCCAATATGTACATTATTATAGCTTTCATAAAATTTATTTTCAGTAAACCCTAGAATTCTCCTTTAATACCAAAATTGTAAAAGCGTGTTTGTGGCATGGAACCGATGTTCAATTCCATGACAGCCCTGTTTTTGGCAATCGTAAGCAGATCGCTGCCACTAACATACATGCTCAGTCCTTTTACAAAAGATCCCTTTAGTATTTTCTGGGGGAAAGACCAGGTTAGCTGTACCTTGGAAATATTGATGCGGTCAGTGCTGTATGTCCAGAAATCAGAATACCGGAAATTGTTACCGCTGCCCAACGTAGTCAAACGGGGGTAGTTGGCATCGCGGACCACGGCGGAGTATTTAACGGCGCCGGTTACCCAGTAATAGTCGCCGCTTCGGACGCCTGTTCCGCCAAATGATCCTGTTCCCAATACAAAGAGGGTAAGATCTTTCCATTGCGCCGTAACGTTTACCCCACCTGTAAAGGGACTGCTCCACCGGCCGATCATCACCTCATCCCGTTCGTCAATTACGTTATCGTCATTTTGATCTTCATACTTTATGTCGCCTGGTTTCACTGCTCCAAATTTTTGCGTTCCATGGTTATCTATATCATTCTGATCGGCAAACAATCCCTGGCTCCGCAAGCCAAATATGGCGTCAACTGGTTTACCTGCCCGATTGCGATAGGCATCCGTAAACAGCTCATCGCGTTTTAAGGCTTTTGTAGTTACATACGTGCCGGCCGCGCCGATGGTGAGTTTAACCGCTCCTACCCTTTCGTGAAAGTTTAACTGAAAATCAAATCCCTGGTAACGGTTGGCGGCAAAGTTGGCATAGGGAACAAAGGAGGTTTCCGGATAGCCAGTAAAAAAATAACTGGGATACAGGCTATAGTTCTGCACCGGCATTCCATCCTTTTTAATATAAAACAAACTGGCCAGGAAGTCGATCTTATTTTTAAACAAAGCACCTTCTATACTTACGTTCACTTCTTTTCTTTTGGCATAGGTCAAATCCAAATTCTCACCACGCGAAATGGTGGTGGTGCGGTTCGTGTACGTACCATCGGCCCAGGAATAATAAGCTGTTGGCGAATAAACGGCGTTATACAAATAGTAATTATTAACGGCAAAATCCACATCGGTATTCACTATACCTGCAGCGGCCGTTAATTTTAACCGGTCTACCACACCCGATCCTTTGAGGAAATTTTCTTCGCTCAATACCCAGCCGAGGCTTGCAGTTGGCGAGAAGGCTACGCGTTTGCCAACCGGTAATTTAGTAGAGTTGACAATGGCGCCACTAAGATCCGCATAATATTTATGGTCATAATTGTATGCCAGTTGTACCCCTGCATTTGCATTGGTGCGGTACTGAAAATCTCCGGTTTGCCGGCGCCGCATCCCATCTGCCATTAACATGGCAGAGACGTTATGTTTGTGCTTAAAAGTATTTACATAGTCAAGATGCACATTGAAATCTATCAGCTGGTCACTCCAGGTATTACTCAGGTTCTGCGTACCTGTTTTGCTGTCTTTATTATACATTGACAGTTGCGTGATAGTGTCTACCCCTGCAACGTTACTCCAGGTGGGAACATAAATGGAATAGGAATTATTGACAGATTCGTTATACGTATTCGAATAATCGATGCTCATTTGTCCATGCAAGGACAGCCCTTTCGTTACATTCTTAAGATCCACATCGATCCCGTTTGTATACTGGAACTGGCGACTGGTAAACTTATTATACCCGGCGGCATATACATCCGAAATAGGATTGGTAAGGAACTGCTGGGTGCCGCTCAACAAATACTGGCCGTCTAAAATATTCCGGCTGCCTTTTATCAGGGTCTGTGCATTCTTTGAATCAGGGGCAACAGCACTGATGGGAATGAGCGGTGCAAACCGGTGTGGTTGTAAGCTGTCTGCGCGCTGCCAGTAATTGCCCAATGCATTTCTATTGGTGTAGAAAACAGTAGCTACATTGACATAAGTGCTTATGAAATCGTTCAATTTAAGATCAATATTACCACGCAAATTCAGCCGGGTATTGTGCTCATTTTTACCTTCACCAAAATTCAGCAACGAATTCTGATTTTGAAAACCGGCCAATGCATAAAAACGCGCCCGTTCTGTACCACTCGAAAACTCAGCATTGGCCGAATGCGTATTATACAGCTTGCGTAAATATTGCGAGGAAAAATAGTCTATATCCGGATAACGATATGAATTGGCATGCGCAGCGTAACGCGCAATAATAGAATCAGGGTACAACGCAGGCAATCCATCGTTTTGCAAAGCCTGGTTATAGTAACCCATATATTCGGCAGATCCTAAATAATCAGGGTACGATTTCGGCACGTTTATTCCGCTATTGGCCCGTACATTGATCTGGCTCACGCCTGGCCTGCCTCGTTTGGTGGTGATCAGCATTACGCCATTCGCCGCACGGCTACCATATAATACAATGGCATTTGCGCCCTTTAAAAAACTAATTTGCTCAATTTCATTTGCGGTAATATCATTAATGGAACGGGGCACTCCATCTATGAGCACGAGCGCCGTACCCAGATTCCAAAAATTACTGCCTCCAATGAACGCAGCTGTACCTTCCAACGGGTAAGTTCCATAATGTTTGTCGAGATATTGCGGAGGGTTCAACATAGAAACCGCACCAGGCAGATCTTTCCTGTCAACGGTCTTATACGCCACATGCACCACGGAGTCGCTACCCGAGGCTTGTGAATTGTTGTTGTTGGTTGCTGTTTGCTCCTGGGCTTGTGCCATAATACTCAGGCTCAATCCGCAGGTGACCAGCATGGCAACCAGTATATTTTTTTTCATTATTTTCCTTTTAAGCT
>NZ_JBJMLX010000310.1:0-23912 GCF_045805085.1 Niastella sp. | reverse complement strand
GTTAACTCGTCAACAGATCAATCAACTGGTTAACTGGTCAACCTTCCTCTGCCCTTTACCTTTCGTTAGACAACCCATATTTTTTTATCCCAGTTGTACGCGCCTTCATGCTCGGCTTCTACATTAATGTAGGTTTCGGCAATATCGGTGAGCAACTGGTCTGTATCTTCTTCTTCTCCCAAAGTTTTATCGAGTAGATCCGCGGCGCGTTCCATACCCATGGTAACGGCCAGTGATACCAATCCGCCGTAGGAGGCTATTTCATAATGTTCTATTTTTTGTGCAGCAATGACCAGGGCGGCATCGCGGGTCATGGATTGTTCTTCCGTTTCCCTGATGATATTCCTGCATTCGCGGAGCAAGCCATCCATGGCCTCACATTTTTTGCCCTCAGCTTTTTGTCCCACCATACGAAATACCTTTTCCAGCCGTTTTACGTGCCGTTCAGTTTGTTTCATATGTTCTTCAATGGCGTCTTCCAGCTCTTCGGTAGTGGCTGCATTTTTTACTTCGGGCAATGCCTTTAGTAATTCCTGTTCAGCATAATACATGTCTTTCAACTGGTCGATAAAAAACTTCTGCAGAAATGAGGGTGATTCCTCCTGTTGCAGGCTTCCCTTTTTTTTAGCAGGCTCTGAAGCTTCCGGTGTGTGCCCATTTTTTTTACCGGTTTCTGTAGCGGTAGCCATAACTCCAATATTTTGTGTGATAAAATGATTTTGTAAAAAGGATAGAGTGACATGCACTCTATCCTTCAGGATAACCCTGTTTTATTAAGTAACATATTTTTATCTGGAACTGCTTCTGCTGCGGTTTGATGAACCGGAGCGGCTTTTTCTTCCTGATCCGCTTTGTGACCGGCTTCGGGAAGACGATCTGTTGCTGCTGCCGGATGACGAACGGCCCTGGTTGCCACTCTGGCTACCCTGGCCTCTTCCGCCATGTGAAGATTCGCCACCCATACGGGCTATACGGCGTACTTCTTCTTTGGGCATGCTGGCGAATCCACGACGCGAATTGCCGGAGCTGCTTCTGCCTGAGCGGCCGGAAGAGGAACGATTGCCGCGTGAAGAAGAACCCTCTTCTTCATTGCGACCCCGGCCCTGACCCTGACCTCTGCTCTGACCCTGGCCTCTGCTCTGGCTCTGACCCTGGCGGCGGCCACCTGAGGATCTGCCTCCTCTGTCTTCATCATTATCATGTGAATGCTGGCCACCCATGCTGGCTATGCGGCGAACCTTTTCACGAGGCATACTGCCAAAACCCCGGCGTGAACGTCCCTGCCCCTGCATCTGACGTTGTCCGCCACCTTCATATTCGTCTTCATCCTCTTCATCATCGTCATAATCCTCTTCTTCTTCGCCTTCTTCCTGTCCATAGCGGCCCATCATGCGTCCGGTGTTTTCGTCTTCATCATCATCTTCATCTTCCTCAATATACCAATCGTCGTCATAGTCTTCCTCTTCTTCACCACCATAGCGTCCCTGCATGCGGGCGCTGTTGTCATCTTCATCATAATCTTCATCATACCCCTGATCTTCGTATTCGTTTTCATACTGCTGGCCATATCCACCCTGCATTCCTCCATAACGTCCTTGTTGGCCATATTGTCCTTCATGCTCATATCCACCGTACCCACCTTGCTGTCCGCTATACCGGCCCTGCTGACCATATTGCCCTTCCTGTCCATATCCACCGAAACCACCTTGCGTTCCGCCGTATCCCTGCTGGCCCCAGTTGCTGCCTTGCTGACGGCCGTAATTACCACCTTGTCCATATCCTTGCTGACCATAACCTCCCTGTTGACCATAACCTCCCTGTTGTCCACCTTGCATCCTTCTTCTACCATCTTCTTCGCGGTATCCATAATTTGTCTGCTGCCCACCCTGTCGTCCGTAATTTTGCTGTTGTCCATAGTCTTCATAGCTCCCTTGTGAACCGTAACGACCACGGTTTCCTTCATTTTGCCGGCGGCCGGAATCCTGCCTGCCCTGACGTTCTCTTCTTTGCATAACAAAAGTGTTTAAACGTTAGATAATTGGTATTATTATTACTTGCAATTTTAATGCTCACTCTATGCGTATGGTTGACAGTTTCTTTGTGTGGCGGGTATCGCAACACGTTATACACTTCGATGGTGGTAATCCGGAAATGTTGAACCTTAATAAGTGAATTGTTTAAATACGCAGCAATGTATAAACAAACGGTGCGAAGCTATTTTGTTGCCATTGGTAAAATAAAGCTATGTACATAGAATTGAATAAAAAAAATAAACCCCACAATTTTTATCTGGGGTTTTCATGCAGAACTATTTCCTCAATATGGTGTCTGTATTTATTGCTTCAAGGCTGTTTTATACTGGCACATGTTTTATATAAAATAATACAGCTATTCTCAAAGGGGGTGGTTTTGTAAAACAAAGTTTACATCCTGAAAAGGAAGAATAAATAGGAATACAAAATCTGAGATTAGACCCCAATAACCTGATCTGGATAATGCCAGCGAAGGGACGAGAAATTAAGAGGACTCCGGTACATCCGGAGTCTTTTTTTTTATTCAACAATGAAACCTCGTTCTCCTGATTGCATCGCATTGAACTTTGATAATGCGTGGTCTTTTTTAAGCAGTTCAACCAGTTTATGATGAACATCAGTAAATGATCTTTTTTGCGTCCAGTCAAATACATGATGCAACTGTTGATTTAAAGGTCCCCAGCGATGTGGTTCGCCATCCATACTAATAATTAAGCTGGGTGTTTTTGTAGCAGCAGCAATGTGCGATACACCTGTACAGTTGGCAATCAATAACTGCGCGTGTTCTATTAATGCGGCAACAATACCGAGACTCGTCTTTCCTGCCAGATTTGTTACAGACTGTTTCATCAGTTCTGCTAAATAGTCAGTGATAGGTGTTTCATTGGGCGTGCCTGTTAACACCACATGATAGCCATGGGTGGCGCAATGATCGGCCAGTGCAGCAAAATACAGCGGTGGCCATTGGCGGTCTTCGCTTCTAGAGCCAGGATGTACTATAACATATTTATCCTGTTGTACAAATGGCGCCACCTGTAACAACCCGGTTTCCTCCTGTTCTGTAATAGGAAATTCCAGCTGTGTGCCATAATCGGGAATACCAAGGTGTTGCATCAATAACAGGTGCCGGTTAATTTCATGTTCATTCTCCGGATATTCTAAAAATGTTTCTTCATTCATTAAGCAATCATTGCGATGAAAGCCTGCCAGTTGTTTGGGTTGTAACTGTTGCAGCATCTCATTTACTATAGTACCATTGCCCTGCATTTGCAGTATGCAATCAAATTCCTCCTGTTGCATAAGGCTAACAAACTCATCCCAGGCAGGTTGTGAAAATGGCTGTTCAGGTAAACCGGGATAACCGGGAAATACAATGTGCCTGTCGAGATATTTATTAAACCGTTCAACAAAAGCGTTCGCCCAGGGCAATCCTATCAGGGTGATCTCTGCCTGCGGAAATGCATGCCGCAATGCCCGGAAGGCCGGCACTGCGCACAACATATCGCCCAGTTGCAGGGCCCTGAACAAGGCAATCTTTGGTCTTTCACTATTAAATCTAATCATATGTATAATGTCTTAAATTTTATGGCGCCGTAGAGATTCCAGTAAATCGATAATACGGGGATGATGGCTGAAGTGCAGATCATTTCAATAACGTGGTTAAAACTGCGGGAGGTATGGCGCAACCTTTTCCAGGCAAACCAACCGGTTAATACCGCCCATGCTTCCAAACAATATAAAGTGATCTGTGTATTGCGAAATGCAAATCCAAGGGCCAGCAACAATGTACAGGCTATCAAATAATAGTACCGCGGGGTGTGACCAGTATTGGTCTTCATGAACAACCTTGTATGCTTCTTATATAATAAGGCGTTGAACATACTCTTTTTTTGTTCCCTTATACTGACGCCCCAGGACGCTGTGCGCACGGGATGTTGTATAATGGCGCCGGGTACTTTTATTATTGGAACCTCCTTTTCACTCAGGTCAAATTCAAGAGCGGTGTCTTCGCGCCAGGCCATGGTAAATTCTTCATCGAGCCCGTTGGTGAGTAACAACGCTTTGCGGCTGCAGGCGCAATTGGCGGTTACAAAACGGGCCTTTTCCAATTGAAAAATATTCATTTCATAATCGGTTGGCATGCCCGACAAGGGTACCTGTATGGTACCGGAAAAAGCAACGGCTGTATCCTGGTACGGTGCATAGGCCGCCCAGTATTGCGCCAGGCATTCGGGTTGTGGCACACAATCATCATCGGTAAAAACAATCAGTTCGCCCTGCGCTTTGCGCCAGCCGGCATTGCGGGCAGCTGCTGGTCCTTTTTTTACGGGTAACGACAAACAGGTGACTGCCACACCACCCATATAGGTTCTGAGCCATTGTTTCATAAATAGTACCGTTTCATGATCGGGCCCATCGGTTACAATGATGATCTCATAATTGGTTTTGTTGATGGTTTGATTGAGTAATGCAGTGAGGCAACGCTCCAGTAAGCTGGTGCGTTGCCAGGTGGCGATCACAACAGAAATGGATGGTTTCATGCAGCGGCATTTTTTTCCAGTAAGAATGAATTGATGACAAGGGCATCGAAGGGCGATGTCCAGAAACAGGCAATGGCATCTTTGGGCGTACACACAATAGGTTCGCCTCTTGTGTTGAAAGATGTATTGATCAATACCGGAATACCGGTGAGTTTATTAAACTCGTGCAACAGGTCATAATACAATACATGTTGCTGCCTGTTAACAGTTTGAATGCGGGCGGTACCATCCACATGCCGCACGGCGGGTATTTTGTCAACCTTCGCGGGATTGATGTTGTACACAAACAGCATGAAGGGCGATACGGTGGCATTCTCAAACCACTCGCCTGCCACCTCTTCCATCACCACCGGCGCCACAGGCCGGAAGTCTTCGCGGTCTTTTATTTCATTCAACTTTTGTTGCATGTTGGCGTCGGCGGGTGAAGCGAGGATGGAACGGCTGCCCAATGCACGGGGACCAAATTCCATTCTGCCCTGAAACCAGCCGATCACTTTATTGTCTGCCAACAATTGCGCAGTTTCCGCAGCTATATTGTGCAGCTTGCGGTAAGGTATTTTCATCCATTGTAATAATGTTTCTACTTCATCATCGGAATACGCGGGACCCAGATAGGCATGTTCCATTGTTTGTGCGGGCGCACCGGTAGTGTTGAATTTCCGGTCAATCCATTGGGCTGCGCCGAGCGCCGTACCCGCATCCCCGGCTGCGGGTTGTACCCAAATGTTTTTGAATGGCCCTTTATCGCGCACCACGGCATTCAACACACAATTCAACGCAACACCACCGGCCATACAAAGGTTATCCTGTTTGGTTTCGTTATGTAACCAGCGCACCAACGTCAATACCGTTTCCTCCAGCACTTTTTGTAAAGAATGGGCCACATCAAAATATCGTTGTTCGAACGTGGCTCCTTTTTTGCGTGCAGGACCAAAGGCGTCTTCCGGTGAAAAATCGTCAATGGTATAACTACCGTTTTCACCGATGTGAATGAAGGAGCGGAATTTTTCCAGATACACCGGTTTGCCATAGGAAGCCAAGGCCATTACCTTGTACTCATCTGATGAATGCAGGAAGCCCAGCCAGGTGGTCATTTTTTCGTACAACATACCTAATGAATGGGGCATGCGTACCTCCCCAATTTTTTCAAGACTGTTACCGTTGCCAATGAAATAGCTTGTGCTGGCCAGTTCACCCCGGCCATCGAGCGTTAAAACCGCTGCTTCTTTAAAAGGTGACGGATAAAAAGCACTCGCAGCATGAGCAATATGGTGTTCTACAAAATGCCATTTTTCCGGTTGTGTAACCATGCCGGCAAGCCGCTTTTGCAGGTGATGGGGATACCCATCGCGTAAATGCTGCGGAGCCTGCTGAATATAGGAAAGGAACAAGTCGTTCAACGCTGATGTAAATATATCTGTTACTTTATTGTTATCATCTGATGAGCCCTGCTGTTGCTTTTGCAATAATGCAGGATCGAATGAATAGGCAATGTGGTCAACGTCTTTCAGGGTAATGCCTGCTTCCTGTAAACAATAATCAATTGCATGATAAGGCAATTCGTAGGCAGAAAACGGTATTGGCCGCTTGCCATGCTTGATGTGTGTGAACCGTTCATCTTCTGCTGCTGCTACAATTACCCCATCTTTTATAAGTGCCGCAGCAGAGTCGTGAAAGGCTGCGTTGATTCCCAACGTATACATAATACCCGTATTTAATTGTTGATGTAATAGAAGTGATAAATTCTGAATGAATCAAATATCTTACCGTGCCATATCATTGATGTTGTCTATTATAAATGTAGACTTAACGCTCTCTTAATATGAATAATTGACAGAAGCGTTTCTCTTATTCCACAGAATCGTGCGGCATTCTTTTTTAAGTCCTCTCATAAGTGCTATTTCAAATAAGATACTACTTATGACTTCTACATTACATCAATCAGACAGGTTAAAGATCTTTACCTGGCACATTCATGGAAGCTATTTATACTATCTATCGCAATGTAATTTTGATATTTACATTCCGGTAAATGATAAAAAGAACGAGGGATATTATGGCCGTGGCAAAACATTTTTGTTCGGCGACAACGTAATAGAGGTGCCGGTTTCCGAAGTAAGGTCCATGCAGTTTGATTGCATCCTGTTTCAGTCGGAAAAGAATTTTCGCATCGATCAGTATGAAATATTGTCAGCCGAGCAACGAAAATTGCCGGCTGTTTATTTAGAGCATAATGCCCCCGCGCCATATGCAGTGGATTCTTACCACCCATTATATGATCCCAATGTAATCCTGGTGCATGTTACACATTATAATAAACTGATGTGGAAGAACAATGTGCCGATGATAAGAGTAATTCAACATGGAATAACTGAACCCTCCCATTCCTACACGGGTGAACTAAAGAAAGGGATCGTGGTGATCAATCATATAAAGGAGCGCGGCCGGATAACAGGCTGGGATATTTTTGAACGGGTGCGGAATGAAGTACCCATTGATCTGGCCGGCATGGGTACCGAGCAATATGGTGGATTGGGTGAAGTATTGTTCCCGCGTTTAACTGCTTTTACTACGCGTTACCGGTTTTTATTCAACCCCATCCGGCACACCAGTTTTGGCTTGTCGGTATGCGAAGCCATGATGGCGGGGATACCGGTAGTTTCACTGGCTACTACAGAATATGCCAACCTGCTACATAATAGAGAGTCAGCATTCATCAACACTGATGTCGATGCGCTGATTGCAGGGATGAAATTATTGTTGAGTGATCATTCTCTGGCAACCACCATGGGACAGCATGGGCGGGCTGTTGCGCAGGAACAATTTAATATGGACCGGTTTAAAAAGGAATGGAACGGGGTATTTCAATTTGCTATCAATAAAAAAATGATGACTGTATGAAGAACATAGCATTTATCAGTGAGCATGCATCGCCGCTGGCCTTGCTGGGTGGTATAGATAATGGCGGACAAAATGTTTATGTTGCCGAATTGAGCATGCAGCTGGCACGCAAGGGATATCACATAGATATTTATACCAGAAGGGAAAATACTGAAGTGCCGGATGTTGTGGAATGGAAACCGGGCGTTCGGGTGATTCATTTAACGGCGGGGCCGCCCTCCCACATACCGAAAGAACAACTGTTGAAGTACATGCAGGAATTCACTTTTCAAATGCTGTTCTTTATGAGCACGCATGAACTGTATTATGAATTGATCCATGCGCATTTTTTTATGTCGGCCCTGGTGGCATCCAATATAAAAAAGGCAACCGGCATTCCGTACGTGGTCACCTTTCATGCATTGGGACTGGTGCGTCAACTACACCAGAAACAACAGGATGGCTTTCCACCTGAAAGAACGCTGATCGAAAAGCATATTGTCGCCGATGCGAATTTGCTGATAGCCGAATGTCCGCAGGACAGACAAGACCTGATGGAGCATTACGATGCCGACCCCGCACGCATTGCTATTGTGCCCTGTGGGTTCAATCCCCGGGAGTTTTATCCCATCGACAGATCAGTGGCGCGGGACTTTTTGCGTTTGCCGCAACACGATAAAATAATTCTTCAATTAGGAAGAATGGTGCCCAGAAAAGGGGTGGATAACGTGATAAGGGCATTGGGCATTGCAAAGAATTATACCCGTTGCAATTTAAAGTTGCTGGTAGTAGGTGGTGAAAGTGAGCTGCCCGATCCGGGTTTAACGCCGGAGATCGGCCGGTTACAACAGGTGGCTATTGACAGTGGCGTATATGACCAGGTAACATTTACCGGTCGTAAAGCCCGCTCGATCCTGAAATATTATTATGCCGCGGCCGATGTGTTTATTTCCACCCCCTGGTATGAACCCTTTGGCATTACCCCATTGGAAGCCATGGCCTGTGGTACACCGGTGATTGGCAGCAATGTGGGGGGAATTAAATATAGTGTGGTGGATGAATATACGGGTTTCCTGGTTCCACCCCATGACCCCGACCTGCTGGCTGATAAAATATGCCAGTTGTTGAATGATACGCCCTTGCATACTGCTATGTGTAAGCATGCCATTAAACATGTGCGTCACGCGTTTACCTGGCATAAGGTAGCTGCTGATGTTCACCAGGTATATAATAAAGTCCTGAGCGATGTTCAAAAACAGGTAAAAGTTCTGCCGACAAAAAAGATCACCGACCACGCAGCCCTGCTTCATATTATGAACCTGCTTCCTGTTTTTAAAAGTTCAGCAATATGAAAAAGGCTGTGTTTATTGACAAAGATGGTACGCTGATAAAAAATGTGCCCTATAATGTAGATACCAGGTTAATAACATTTGAAGAACAGGTGATACCTGCGTTGCGATTGTTGCAGTCGAATGGTTACCAGTTGATCATTATAAGCAATCAACCCGGAATTGCCTTCGGTTATTTTTCAGAAGAAGCTATTCAGCAGGTTTACCAGTTTATTGCCACCCGGTTGCTGCTGCAGGGTATTGAGTTGAACGGTTTTTATTATTGCCCGCATCATGTTGAAGGCACCAACCGCCCTTATGCAAAAGCCTGTTATTGCCGCAAACCAATGCCGGGGTTGTTATTAAAAGCAGCCATGGACATTGATATCGACCTGGAAAGTTCCTGGATGATTGGGGATATTCTGCATGACTGTGAAGCGGGTAACCGGGCTGGTTGTGCCACCATCTTATTAAATACCGGTAATGAAACGGAATGGGTGTTGAATAATAACAGGCGCCCCGATTATGTATGCAGTAGCTGGAGTGAGGCTGCTGGTATTATAATACAATATGCAAATGCAAAAGCCAGTGTGGAACGCGTGTAAAAAGATCCTGTGCATAAGGGCTGATAATATGGGCGACCTCATTATGACAACGCCGGCATTAAAGGCATTGAAGGAAACCTTTCTTTGCCATATCACCGTGCTTACCTCTACCATGGCCCAAAGCATTGTGGGTTATATTCCAGTGATCGATGAAGTAATTATTCGTGACCTGCCCTGGATAAGATCAAATACTGCTGTTAGCGGTGCAGACCTGCTGGAGCTGGCGACGCAGCTGCGCAGCTATCAATTTGATGCGGCGATCATTTTTACGGTGTACAGTCAAAGTGCGTTGCCGGCAGCCCTGCTTACTATGATGGCCGGTATTCCCATTCGATTAGCCTATAGCCGGGAGAACCCATATGATCTGCTTACGCACTGGTTGCCCGATAAAGAACCTTACCATTTTGTGCAGCACCAGGTAAAACGCGATCTGGCGTTAGTAGCAGTGACCGGCGCTGTTACCAATGAAGACAGGTTGCTGATTGCTGTAAGCGGGAAAGACAGGCAAAACATGCAAGCCAAATTGCAACAGGCATCCATTGATACTTCAAATGGCTATCTCATTTTTCATCCCGGGGTAAGTGAAGAAAAAAGAAAATACCCGCTGCCACAATGGATCGAATTAGGACAACTGGTAAGTGAAATGGGGTTGCCCATCCTGCTCACCGGTACTGCTAAAGAAAAGGAACTGACAAGCGCCATAGCTGCGGGTGTCGGTGACAAGGCGACAGATGTGGCCGGACTATTTACTACGGGTGAGTTTATTGCATTGACAGCCGGCGCAGCGGGTGTTGTTTCGGTAAATACCGCTACCATTCATATTGCAGCCGCCTGTGAAACCCCGGTGGTGGTATTGTATGCACTTACCAATCCGCAACACACCCCCTGGAAAGTATGCGGCCGGATATTTCCCTATAATGTGCCGGATGGTTTGCAAAGTAAGAACGAAGTGATCGGTTATGTACGTAATTACCGCATGATACAACAGGCAGCGCTTCCCCAGCCTGCTGCCATTGCACAGGCGTTGGAATCATTATTGCAGCAAAAGAATGATGACGAATATATAGCACCCGATACCCTGATACTGTAATTCCTAACAGTTTGAAAATTGTATATTATGGTATGGAGGCCTGAAACCACATTAACAGAAAGACAAGTAAAACGGGGCATGAATCTCGTAATTGGGGACGGACTGGCTTCTGAAGCCATGACCACCCTTACGAGCGGCACCTTTCTCACTGCCATGGTGCTGTTGCTGAATGCCAATAATTTTCAAATAGGATTGCTGGCCGGGTTGCCTACCATAACCAATGTGTTTCAATTGTTGAGTGTATGGCTGGTTCGGCGATTTAACAACAGGCGCGCTGTTACGGTGATCTGTTCCATTTTGGCAAGAACGCCGCTGCTGATTATCGGGTTGCTGATCTTATTCTTTAAATCCATTCCCGTTGAATCGGTGATTGTGATCCTGATCTTTCATTATTTCTTTGGATCAATAGCCGGCCCCTGCTGGAATGCCTGGATGAAGGACCTGGTGCCTGAACGATCGCTGGGCGATTATTTCTCGCGCCGTACGAGTTACACCCAGGCGCTTAATATTGTATTGGGATTGTTGACCGCTTTTATTGTTGATTATACAAAGAACCATCGTATTACCGCCGAATTAAATGTATATGCGGGTTTATTTATTGGAGGTGGCATTGCCGGGATGATCAGCGCTGCCTGTTTGTCGGCCACACCAGAGCCATTGGGATTAAGAACGCAGGGCAACATTGTAAATATCCTGCAGCGGCCGCTGCGCGACCATAATTTCCGGCACTTACTGATCTTTAATTCTGCCTGGGTATTTGCCACCAATATAGCCGCTCCGTTCTTTGTAGTGTTTATGATGAAGAAGATGGGGCTCTCCATTACTTATATTATCGGGTACAATATCATCAGCCAGATCTGTAGTATTTTAACCGTACGCATGTGGGGCCGTTTTGCAGACAACTACAGCAATAAAACCATTATCGCCCTTGCCGCCCCACTGTATATACTCACCCTGATCGGCTGGTGTTATGTGGGCATTTATACGCACGCATACATGAACCTGTTATTGCTGCTGGTGATACATGCAGGCATGGGGATCAGCAATGCCGGCATTAACCTGTCGCTCACCAATATCAGTTTAAAGCTTTCGCCGTCGGAAGAATCTGTTGTATACCTCTCTACCAAAAATATCATCACCGCGCTTTTCTCCTTTATAGCCCCGCTGATCGGCGGGTACCTGGCCGATTTTTTCCAGAGCCGTTCTGTATCAATAGATGCGCAGTATAAAAGCCCGCACTGGGGAAAAGTAATTCATTTGCTGGACTTGCACGAATTGAATTTCCTGTTCCTGCTGGCAGCCGGACTGGCCTTTATTGCCGTTGAGCTGTTGGTACAAGTGAAAGAAACCGGCGAAGTAGAAAAAGATGTGGTGAAGAAGATGATCCGCAGTAATATTAAAAGCAATCTTAAGGAATACTTTGTGATTGGTCAGCTGATTGATTTGCATGATGCGTTCCGAAATCTTGTTCGGAAAAGATTACCGGGAAGAAGAATGGGCAATGGGCAATAGTTCAAAGTGCTGCTATTGCTCAGGCTGTTCAAGCTGGGCTACAAATAAAAAAGGTGGGTCGCTCTCTAAAAGAGCGGCTCACCTTGATAATATGAGGGTGCCCCCACCCTAGCTGATCTTCTCTGCTTTATACCCTGCCTGTTGCAGTTTCCCGATCACTTCATTTTCTTTTGTTGTATCATTGGTAGTTACCGTTAAGATCTTATTGGGATCCTGGATGTCGACCTGCCAGTTGTTTTCGCCTACTGCATCATTTAAATAAGGCGTTACGGTGGCCACGCAACCACTGCATTTGATCGTTGTTTTGAATTTTACTGTTTCCATACTGTTGAATTTATATTTTAACTGTTTTTAATCGTAAACTGTTTGTTACTACTGATACGGAACTTAGTGCCATAGCGGCGCCGGCGATCATGGGGTTTAACAGGAACCCGTTGACCGCATACAATACGCCTGCTGCCAATGGAATTCCGATCAGGTTGTATATAAAGGCCCAGAAAAGGTTCTGCCTGATGGTGCGAACCGTTTTGCGGGAAAGCAGCAATGCTTTGGGTATCGATTGCAGATCAGATGTAATAAGCGTCATGGTGGCTACGTCCATGGCAATATCTGATCCTCTTCCCATGGCAATGCTTACATCGGCCTGGGCCAACGCCTGCGAGTCATTGATGCCATCGCCCACCATGGCCACTACCCTGTTTTGCGCCTGCAGGTTTTTCACGAAGTCAGCCTTCTCTGCGGGCAATACGCCTGCTGAGAAATTTTTGATACCTGCTTCCGCTGCTATGGCCGCAGCTGTTTGTTCATTGTCACCGGTGAGCATATATACTTCAATGCCTCTTGCCTGTAATTGCTGAATAGCTTTAGCAGAGGTGGCTTTTATTTTATCGGCAATGGCGATGATGGCCAGCACCTGCTGCGCATCGGCAAAATAAATTACGGTTTGGGCCTGTTGTTGCAACAGTGCCGCCTGCTGCAGTAATGTTTTATCAATGGTCAACCGGTGCTCATCGATCAGTTGTTTGTTGCCTACATAGTACCGGTTGGTGCCCATTACGCCGGTTACGCCCCGGGCGGTAATGCTTTCAAAATTGTTCACGGCGCCCGCTTGTATGCCTTCCTGTTTTAATGCCTGCAACACTGCTTCGGCCAGCGGGTGCTCTGATTGCACTTCCAGACTGTATAGAATTTGTTTTAATGCCGCGTTCTTTTCTTTACCAGGCAACCAGTTCATTTGTGTCACCACAGGTTTGCCTTCGGTGATGGTGCCGGTTTTATCGAGGATCACGGCATCTACTTTATAAGCCAGTTCCAGGCTTTCTGCATCTTTTATAAGGATGTTGTTCTCGGCGCCTTTACCAATGCCTACCATAATAGCGGTGGGTGTGGCCAGGCCTAACGCACAGGGACAGGCAATCACCAGTACCGTTACCGAGGTTAACAGGGCATTGGTGAACGCATGATCGCCACCGGCGATCATCCATACAATGAAAGTGAGGATAGAAATTCCTATTACCACCGGGACAAAAATGCCGGCGATTTTATCGACCAGTTTTTGCACGGGCGCTTTACTACCCTGTGCTTCCTGTACCATTTTAATAATGTGGGCCAGCAGGGTATCGTTCCCCACCTTCTGCGCCAGGAACTGAAAGCTGCCTTTCTGGTTCACAGTGCCGGCAAATACTTTGCTGTCTTTTTCTTTTTGAACAGGTAAAGGTTCCCCGGTGATCATGCTTTCATCAACAAAAGAAGACCCGGTGGTTACCAAACCATCCACTGGTATTTTTTCACCGGGACGAACAAGAATAAGATGACCGGGCAACACATTGGAAACGGGTAACTCCTGTTCTTTCCCATTTATTAATACGCGTACCGTTTTGGGTTGTAAACCCATCAGTTTTTTAATGGCGGAGGAAGTATTGTGTTTGGCCCTTTCTTCGAGTAATTTACCGAGCGAAATAAAGGCGATGATCACGGAAGCTGCTTCATAATATACATGCGGGTGAATACCTCTTGCATGCCAGAAACCGGGCGCCAGTGTATTAAAGACGCTGAATAAAAAAGCAATGCCGGTGCTCAGGGCTACCAGGGTATCCATATTGGCCTTGCCATGCCGGGCCTGCTTTGCCGCGTTTATAAAGAACGAACGGCCAAACCAGCCAATGACCGGCAGCGTTAGGGCCATGGAGATATAGTTTCCATAAGGCATATTCATAAAGAACATGCCAATAATTACCACGGGCAGGGATAATACCGATGCCCAAATGGTGCGTTGCTTTAATTCGTTGTAATGGTCCTGCTGGGCTGCTTCCTGGATCTGCTGACTGTTTGCTTCATCGATGACCAGATCGTAGCCAATGGAGCGTACTGTTTGTTGTAGTGTAGCTGGCGTAGCAATGGCCGGGTCGTACTGCACCCAGGCGCTTTGGTTGGCGAAATTCACACCTGCATCTATTACGCCGCCCGCCGATCTAAGCATCGATTCAACGCTTACTGCACAGGCGGCACAGGTCATTTCAAGTACGGGAAAGGTTTTCTTTACCGTTTTTATTATTGTTGATTGGTCTTTTTCAATGGTACTCATATGGAATCCTTTGTACAAAGGTCCCATTAACTAATTAGTCCATTGTTATAACATTTGGCCTGAGAGTTATATAATTTAAAGGCAGGCAAACGGCAGAAGGCAGACGGCAGACATTGAAAGGCAGAAATAAGTTGATCAGTTGACCAGTTAACGAGTTGACAAGTTAACAGGTTGAAAGGGTTGATAGAGTTGATAAAGGAATTGTATGATGAAATAAAGGGAAAGATGAAAAGAGAACGGGGGATATCATCCTCGCGAGTCCTTTCACGTTTCACGTTTGCCGTTTCACGACCTGCCTGTTCTCCTACACTTTGTCTAATGGTTTACGGAATTTGTCTTTTAAATCCCTAAACTGTGACGGCGTCATGCCAGTTTCTTTCTTAAACTGCTGGGAAAGGTGTTGTACGCTGCTGTATCCCATTTGGTCGGCGATCTCGCTCAGGCTTAATTCATTATAGGTAAGCAATTCCTTTACGCGTTCAATCCGTTGGCGGATGGCATATTTTTCAATGGGAATGCCTTCGGTAGAAGAAAACAAATTGGATAAATAATGATAATCCAGTTGCAGCCTTTCTTCCAACAAAGCGGAAAGTTTTTTGTTATTGCCCTCTTCATTGCGATGAACAAGGGCTATTATAATATTCTTAACTTTCTCTACCAGCTTTTCTTTTTTATCGTCGAGCAGTTCAAACCCAATGGCGGTTAAACCTTTATTTAAATAGTCGAGTTGTGTGGGGGTAGGTTCCATTTCCAGTTCCACTTCCCCTAAATTCACCCTGGTATAGGGAATGCCGGCTTGCTGTAATTGTTCTTTTATAGCCAGGATACACCGGTCGCATACCATATTTTTTATATAGAGTTGCATATTGCAAAGATACAGCTTCTATTTTTTCAATAATTTAGGGTTACACAATTGTTTCGTATGAATGAAGAAAGACGTATTGAATTTATAAAAGCGGCTATCTTTTATGGTTCGCTGGATGAAGCAGAGCAAATGATGGCCGCGCATCCCGAAATAGCTACCAGTGACATACACACGGCTGCTATAACGGGAAACGCAGCCCTTGTTCGCGACTGGCTGGCGGAAGACCCGGCCAATGCCACCACGGTTTCGGAACCATATGGCGGCACGGCACTGGTGTATCTGTGTCTTTCCAAATACCTGCGATTGCATAAAGAAAAAACTGATGATTTTGTTCAGGCTGCTACAGCTTTGCTGGATGCCGGGGCTGACCCCGGTTTAGGATTTCAAACGGCATCGCCCTATGTTGAATATGAAACGCCTTTATATGGCGCTGCAGGATTGGCGCATAATGCCGCACTTACCAAACTGCTACTTGACAGGGGCGCTGAGCCTAACGATGAAGAAGCGGTGTACCATTCGCCTGAGACTTACGAGAACGACGCCATGCAGTTACTGGTTGAAACAGATAAGCTCACGAAAGAAAACCTGTCGATGATGCTGATAAGGAAAATTGACTGGCACGATGAGAAGGGATTGGAATACCTGTTGGCGCATGGAGCCGACGCCAATGGGGAAAGAAAGCGCGGCTGGCATGCCCTGCATCATGCGTTAAAACGCGCCAATGGAATAATGGTCTTCGAAAAATTACTCAACGCCGGCGCCGATCCGCACTTATCGAGCAATGGGATTACCGCCATCACCATGGCCGGCTGTGAAGGCCGGGGTGATGTGTTGTCTTTATTTAAGCAACGCGGGGTTGACATAGAACAGCAGGGTGTTTTTAAATTGATAGCCGCCTGTGCTATGGATGATGGCGATGCAGTGAAAAAACTGGCTGCGCAATCCCCTACTGTTGTTGCGCAAATAAAAGACATAGGCGGTGAATTGCTGACCCGCTTTAGTGTTTGTGGCAATGCAGCGGGGATACAGCATTTGTTGAACCTGGGCATTCCCGCCAACGAGCCTTATCGCAATGGCGACGGTTATTACGAAATACCAACGGGAAGTCTGGCTATCCATGTAGCAGCCTATCGAGGATATCCCGCTGTTGTTAAAACCCTGATCGCAGCCGGTTCGCCAGTTGATGTGGCAGATAAAAACGGACAAACACCGCTGGCGCTGGCCATCAAAGCTTGTGTAGATTCTTACTGGATGGTACGGCGTTCCCCTGAGTCCGTTAAAGTGTTACTGGAAGCTGGTGCATCTGTTAAAAATATTCCCTTTCCTTGTGGATACGAGGAAGTTGATATCTTACTGGCTGCTAAACGCTAAAGGCAAACGGCAGACGGCAAACGGCAAACATGGCTCGCGATTATTTGCAATTAATAAACGATCTTGAGCCACAGGAAATTCTCTGCCTTCTGCCGGCTCACCACTAAAATTATTTTCGTATATTTGCCCCCTCTTCATTTATCCCGATTTAATGTAATAGATAATTTCTTTCCCGATTGACATAGTAACAGCACCCGCAAGCTGGCACTGTTCTGTTTTATTTGTTTAACTATTGAAGAAAGAAATTATGCTATTTCTGCAGAATCTCTCCTATATACATCCCAACAAGGAATTATTGTTTGAAAATATTTACCTGACTGTTAACAGCCGGGACAAAATTGCATTGATCGGTAACAACGGCAGCGGTAAATCTACTTTATTAAAGATCATTGCCGGTGAATTGCCACCGCATGAAGGGCAGCTTGTACTGGATACTATTCCCTATTATATTCCGCAGTTATTCGGTCAGTATAATCACCTGACCATTGCGCAGGCATTGCGCATCGATGGCAAGCTTTCAGCGCTACACGAGATCCTCGCCGGGAATGTAACTGAACACTATCTTAACCAGCTGAACGATGACTGGACGATAGAAGAAAGATGCCGGGAAGCCTTACAATACTGGCAGTTGAACGAATTGCCACTCTCCCAGCCTATGGCTATCCTGAGCGGTGGACAAAAAACAAAAGTGTTCCTGGCGGGCATCCATATTCATCAACCACAACTGGTGTTGCTGGATGAACCAAGTAATCATTTGGATACTGCGGGCAGAGAACTGTTGTATGAATTTATAGCCACCACTTCCTGCGCATTGATAGTGGTAAGCCATGACAGGAAACTGCTGAACGGTCTGCAGTCGATTGCTGAATTGAGTAAACGCGGATTAACGCTATATGGCGGTAATTATGATTTTTATGCAGAACAGAAAGCTATCGCCAACAATGCCCTGAGCCAGGACATTCAAAGCAAGGAAAAAGCATTGCGTAAGGCAAAGGAGAAAGAAAGGGAAGCCATGGAGCGGCAACAAAAGCTGGATGCCCGGGGCAAACGCAAACAGGAGAAAGCGGGCGTTGCCCGGATAATGATGAACACACTTCGGAACAATGCAGAAAACAGTACGGCAAAGGTCAAAGGTGCGCATGGCGAAAAGATCAGTGGTATTTCTGAGGAATTACAGGCCCTGCGTAATGAACTGCCTGACATAGACAAAATGCAGCTTGGTTTTGATAATACTACATTGCACCAGGGAAAGATGCTATTTTCCGCTACCGGCATCAATCTTGAGTTTGGTAAACAACAGCTGTGGAAGAAGAACCTCGATCTTCAAATAAACAGTGGAGAACGGATCGCTATCAAAGGTTTGAATGGCTCGGGTAAAACCACCCTGTTCAGGATCATCCTGGGTGAACTGGAACCGGCTATTGGCACCGTATTCCGCGCTGACAATAAAAGTGTTTACATTGACCAGGACTATTCTTTGATCAATAACCAGCAAACGGTATATGAACAGGCTCAGCAATATAATAAAACGGGTTTGCAGGAACATGAGATCAAGATCAGGCTCAGCCGCTTCCTGTTCTCAAAAGACGATTGGGATAAGCCGGGTAATGCGTTAAGCGGCGGGGAGCGCATGCGGCTGCTGTTGTGCTGTCTTACCATTGGCAACCAGGCGCCTGATATTATTATGCTGGATGAGCCAACCAATAACCTTGATATTCAAAATATTGAAATATTAACCGCCGCCATCAATGCCTATACCGGAACATTGTTGGTGGTGTCGCACGATCTGCATTTTCTGGAGCAGGTAAATGTTAAGAGTACATTTAACGTTTGAGCTAAATGAAGATAAAGCAGATCTTAAAAAAATTGATCCGGATCATTTTTGAAAAAAACGCATTTAATCAATTGTAACAAAAACAATTAAAGGGAATGCGCCTGCTATATTTTTTCATTAACGTAAAACAATCCTTTCAAACCCCTTTCTTTTATTTCAATTACTTATTATATTTGAATACTGCTGGTGTGCAACCAGACAGTCTAAGAGATGGCCCCGTTTTTTCCGATATCTTATGAGTCAGTCCGATCCATGACAGTCCAATTCCATTGAAAAAGTCAACACTCTAATTAGTACAAATTATTAAACCCAAAACCCCATTCGATGGGGTTTTTCTGTTAGGCAGAAGGCACCTCTGCCTTCTGCCTAATTTATGCTTTTTTCGGTTTACCTAAACCAACTTTATAATTATCGGGCGTACCGGTGATGGTAAGGTTCATAAAACGGATCCGCTTATCCCTGTCGCGGTATTCAATGGCGTCAACCTGATCGGGGTCTACTTCTTCTTTTTTCTTATGGAACAACATATTGAAACCAACCGAAGTGACCATTTTCAGCGGAACGCGTACATAGTAAGCCATCTTCAGATCGAGCGACTGGGTGCCGGAGAATTCCAAAAAGCCCAATGAAGAGTTGATATTCATGGTTGGAATGTTCAGCATGTTATCTTTAAACGTAAGCACATTACGCAGGGTGTCGAACCGGATCCTGGTCATGTTCTTGTCCTTGAAGTAAGCCGCCATAGCAGCCATGGGCGCAAAGTTCACCAGCTCTCCGTTGTAAATGTTTACATTTAGTTCCGCCTGTGACTGATCCATCATAGGTGTTAAATCGGGATGCACGCGCATATAGCCTTTTATTTGTCCGGTTATATGACCCTTGAGGTTTTTATTAATCACATAATCCTGGCCCAGGTAATCGAGCTTTAACAGCATTTTCTCCAGGTCTACATCATCCACTTTAATACGCGTTCTTAAATAGATCTTGTCGGGCGTACTGCCATTGAAGTGCGCGCGGGCATCGATCTTGCCACCAGCCATTTCCATGTGCAGGGTATCCAGGTACAGGTGGTGAGTCTCCAGCATCCGCATGTTGGTCTCGATGTTCTTGATCCACAACCGGCGATACTTCACCTTGCCGATATTTATTGAGGCATTGAAATTTATGAAGGGTACTTCAAAAATATTAAATGCTTTGGCGTGTGCTGAAGCAGATACCGTACGAGCCGGTGTATTGGCAGCTGCCGTATCAGTCATGGCAGGCGGTGTTTCCTCCATGGCGGTGAACTTATAATTGGTCAGCTGGTCAACATCGAGAAAGCGGGAATTGAATTTAAGGTAATTCTCTTTTATTTTCCGGGCGCTGTCGTTACCGGTGTACAGGCGCATATTGATATCGAAATCGCTGCGGCCGATCCTGCCCGTAAGCGTGTCGATCTTAATAAAGTTATCGGTATTGAATTTTACATTGCCTTTGATACTATCCAGTTGAATGGCGTGTTTGGTTAACTGGCCTGAAATATTGGCAATTTTAACGTTGGCGAATTTGAACACAGAGTCGTAGCGCAGCTGGCTTTTGGAACGAAGCCACAGGTTGGTAGCCACTTCATCCTGCCAGTCATTGGGGACCATTTTTTTGCTTCTGCGGCCCAACAGGTCGCGCATGGCCAGGCGTTGTGATTTCAGGTCGAATGCAATTTCGGTCCTGCCCTTTTTCACTTTATCGAACCAGAGCGCATAGTTATTTACGCGGCCGCTGAACTGGATGTCTGAACTGTCGATGTGACCGGCAAAATTCTTTAACCGCAACATGGTATCGGCAATGGTGAGCTCGGCGCCAAATTCTTTGAACTCATGCGGGTATCTTTTGAAGTCGGCATGCAGGTGTTCTATCTTTACAACCCCTTTAGGCAAAGGATTGGGATGTAACAATTCCTTTACCGAAGTCTCCAGCGATACACCGATGTTGAATCCATAGATCTCTTCTTTTCCTTTATGTGTTTTGGCAGTATCGATGTTCATGAGCTCGCGCAGGATCATTTGTTTGCTGTGCGCATGCAGGGTAGCCAGTACGGGTTTGCTTTGTGCGTGGAAAATAGCAGGCAGATCGCTCAGCGAACCATCTATGTAAAAATCGGAATGCCCGATGTTACATACCAGTGAATCCAACGTTACAAAGCCATTCTTCATGTTGGCGTGCAGGTTCAGGTGTTCTACGTTATGTGGGTAATCAGGTATGCGGAAGGTGAGGTTGCGTATGGCAAGTTCGCTTTGAATGCCTTCGGTGAGTTTACCCATCGATTGCTCGGGGGCGCTGATGTCCATCAGTTCTTTAAAATTCATTTTTAAACTGATCTGCCCTGTAATGCGTTGCAGGTCTTTTATGCCCAGGAAGGCGCCAATAAATTCCAGTTCGAGATTGGAATTTAACTGCATGAGAATTTTGGGGCTCTCAAAATTACGCATGATGAAATTCCCGTCAAAAACGCCGGTGCCCGGTTTGGCATGCATACCCAGTAAACGCAATTCTGATGTCTTAAGGTTGCGGCCATCGCCATTGGTGTAATAACCTTTAAAGGCCAGCGAATCCAGCTTTTTATTGGTTTCAGAATTGTGCAGCCACGCTTCGGAACAGCCGAAATTAAGATCTATACGCGGCATTTGTCCATTAGCCAGACTGCCCTTCACAGTTCCATCAAAATTTACATGGCCATCGTATTTAAAACGTTTTATTTGTTTAGCAGCCGATTCAGGTACAAAAGCAAACAGCTGTTGCAGATCGGGTCTGTCGCCGGCGAATTTAATATCGATGGCGTTATTGTTTTTCTTCAGACTATAAGTTCCTGCTACATTGAACACCGCCTCTTCGAACTTAAGTTTCCCGGTATCGATGGTAAGCAATTCATTGCTTTTTGCATAAGAGACCACAAAATCAGTTTCTACATGTTTATTGCGGAACAAAGTCGGGTAAGCGGCACTGGTATAATCGATGACGAATTTTCCATTGAGGCCCGCATTTATCTTCAGACTATCGTTCAGGATCGACGAGGTTATCTTTTCTATCTTCGAAACGATGGTTTGATTGTTTTGTTTATCGATGAAAGAAATCGTCATCCCCTTCAGCACGATCTTTTTGATATCTAACTTCAGCGGTGATTCGGTAGTATCAGTTGCCTTTGTAGTATCCGGGGCCATACGGCTGGCTTCTATAATGTTCAACTGGCCGTCTTTTTCTTCCACCAGGTCGAGGTGGCCATTTCTTGTGCCTATCACTTTCACCCTGTAATTCTGATTCAGAATATCTGACAGGCTGAACCCTGCAAAAACCCGTTCAGCCGCAAACAGGGGCTTGCCGGTAGTGTGTTTGGTGGCATAAAAGCGCACCTGGCTTAACCGGATGGAGATGTAGGGAAAATTATCTAAAAAAGAGATCTCGCTTTTTTCAACGGAGATGGTACCGGGCAGTTTTTTATTCAGCTCTTTTAAAGCCATCTTCACCAGCCTGGTTTGCTGTGTGGTGAGAATAACAAATGCGGTTCCTAACAACAACAGGATCACAATAACCGGTATTAACAGAAACCGGATGAGCCTTTTACGCGTTTTGCTTTTCATGGACGAATTGGTTGGGGGTTCTAATTACGGTCAAGCAAAGCCGGTACAAAAATAACTCTTGAATGCTTAAAAAAATACAAAGCTTTACAGGGAACTACGAGTTTCTCCGTAAAGCTTTGTTGTTAACGAAATATTGGGAATAAAAGTGTGTGCGGGCAACGGTCATTTAGCTACAACATATACCAATTCGGCAACATGTTTACCACTATTGCCTTCTACTACAATGAAGGGTGCATACTTAGGGGAATGGATTCGACGGCGTTAACTTGCTGTGAGCAGAAAAGGATTGAAGCGTCGTATATTTAGTAAATGAACCTGCAACTACACAACCCGGAAAACCTTTTTCCACCTTATCGCAATTATAGTCATGCCGTACAGGTGAGCGGTAACACCAGCTTTTTATTTATTAGTGGTTTGAATGGTTATTTGTCGAACGGCACAGATATGCCCGAAACATTTGAAGAACAGGCAGAGCTGATCTGGCAACATCTGGGCACTATACTTAATTCCGCTGGCATGAACTATCAGCATCTTGTTTCCCTTCGTTTTTACCTGGCAGATCCCTCGTATGACGAAGCGAATGTAAAAACGTTGATGAAGTACCTGGGGAGCCATGCTCCTGCCCGAACGGTTATTTGTAGTCAGTTACTGGATAAAAGATGGAAACTTGAAATTGAGGCAGTGGCGGCCAAATAATTTTTTTCATTTTGCAGTATATTTTTCAGGAAATCAATTTTTTAAGCTAGATTTGCACCCCCAAAGGCACTTTATCAGGTAGTAAAAATCCTTGTAATAGAGGGTTTTAAACCTGAGTTGCCGAGTTCGGGTGGTGGCGCAGCCCGGTAGCGCACTAGCATGGGGTGCTAGGGGTCGCAAGTTCGAATCTTGTCCACCCGACGAAATGAATGTCAAAAGACATCAAGCCTGTAAATCTAAATTGATTTACAGGCTTTTTTATTTTTCCTGATATCAAATTATAGCAGAAAATATCAAATCTCAAGTGAGCAATCCGGTGAGTCAAATTTGGCATTGACTTTGAACTCACTAAGTGCTATGCAAGTGGTTGACATTCATCCAGATAGTCCACTTTTTCTGACATTTTTTGATAGGATTCGAAACGGATTCGAATCTGAGGACTGATGGAATATGTGAGCAAGAATTCAATTCATTTCAAAACCTATCAAATCATGTTTATGGAAAGCACTCATACGTTTGCCATTGACTTCCTTATTAGACGATGCAAGGATGACAAAAAGAAAGCTTACATTTTTGCTCGTATCACTGTTGATGAAGAGCGGGCAGAAATTTCAACTAAAGAAAGAATCGACGCCAATAATTGGGATTCCGACAAGGAAACGGTCAAGGGTAAATCAATTGAAGTAAAAGAAATCAATCAACACATTGAAGACATCAGGCATAAGATTAGGTCAAAATATCGCACGCTGAAAGAAACCGAGGCTTTGATCACAGCTGAATCTGTAAAGCAGGCGTATTTAGGAATCCATTCTTCCCAAAAAGGCCATACACTTAAGGAGCTTACGGAGTACTATAAAAAAATCTGGGAGGACAAACTCAAAAAAGACGGTTTTAAAAATTACAAAACAACCATAGAGTATGTTAATCACTTTTTGGAAAGTAAAGACACAGATAAGGGCGTTT
>NZ_JBJMLX010000309.1:0-6919 GCF_045805085.1 Niastella sp. | reverse complement strand
TAATGGGTTACAAACTCGATGCGCTGACAAAAGGATTAAAGCTGGAAGGCATGATTTCATACGACCGCCAGGGTGGATACTGGATCACCCGTTCAGTACCTACAGAATCTCAGGGCTACCGCGAATATCCCGGCTATGCTACCTTTTATCCCAATGACGGAGTTGATGTGTACATGAAAGCCGGCCACTATACCGGGTTGTACAGCAGTCCGCGCCGCACTACCGACAACACACTGGGCAATAGCTATTCACGCGATGATGATGTAGGCCGCACTTATTATCAACTCAGGCTCGATTATGTAAGATCATTCGGTAAACACAATGTATCGGGTTTGATCCTGGCCAACCGTTCTATCAGAATAAAAAATAACGAAGTCCCATTCTGTTACCAGGGCATCTCCGGCCGGGTTACCTACAACTACGACCAGCGTTACCTGGTTGAGTTCGACATGGGTTATAATGGTTCAGAGAATTTTGCACCTGGTCGCCGGTATGGTAAATTCCCGGCGGCTTCCCTCGGTTGGGTGGTCAGCAATGAACCATTCATGCAACAGACCCAGAGCTGGCTGAATATGTTAAAGTTGAGAGGCTCCTATGGACTGGTGGGCAACGACCAGGCAAGCTCAAATCCCAGTGATAACCGGTTCGGTTACCTGCAATTCTATAATAATTCCGGCGATGCGTATAATTTCGGCACCCAAAACAACAACAATCCCGGTGGTATCCGTCCGGGCCGTTTGGCCAATCCGTTGCTTACCTGGGAAAAAGCGCGCAAGATCAATGCAGGTATCGATATGGAATTTATGAACAGGCGACTAACTGTTACAATTGACCTGTTTCATGAACACCGGTACGATATCATTACCGACCTTAGCGGTTCCGACAAACAGGGTTTCCCTTCACTTGTAGGCACCAGTGCGCCATTAATAAATGCAGGTATTGTAAACAACAAGGGAATTGATTTTGAAATAACCTGGAGCGATAAAATAGGCAGCTATTTTACTTACACGGTTCGGCCAAATTTCTCTTATGCCCGAAACAAGATCATCTATCAACGGGAAGTGGCCCGCAGCTATCCCTGGCAGTATCGCACCGGCCTGCCGGTTGGACAACCGTTTGTTTATATCTTCAATGGTTTTATCGGTAGTCAGAAAGAAGCAGACGAGCTGAATCAAATGAATAATGGTACCGGGTTTCAAAAGTGGGGCACGGTATTACCTGGTGATGTAAAATATACTGACATCGATGGGGACGGCCAGATCACCGATCTGAATGACCGGATCTCGAAAGGCTATCCGCGGGTACCTGAAATTCAGTATGGCATTCCCATCAGTTGCCGGTACAAATCCTTTGACCTGAGCATCCTTTTGCAGGGCGCCACCCATACTTCTTTATTATTGGGCGGCCCTGCCACTTATGATTTTCCTCTTTACCAGAACGATGAAATTGGAAAGGTAAAGCCAATGCACCTGCAACGCTGGACGCCGCAAACTGCTGCTACTGCTTCCTATCCGGCCCTGCATTACGGCAAATACGACAACAATAAACAATACTACAGCAGTCTTTTCTTATACAACGCGCAATACCTGCGGTTAAAGAACTTTGAAGTGGGTTATTACCTGCCTACTAAATGGATGAAGCGTGCAGGCCTGCAACGAACCCGGTTATACGTTCAGGGAATGAATATGATAACCTTCGATAAACTCAAAACAGTAGACGTGGACCCCGAAACCAATGATGCCAATGGCAACTGGTATCCCATTATGAAGGTGGTGAATTTTGGAATAGATATTACGTTGTAGAAATTAAAATGAGAAAGTAAAAGTTTTTTTATGAACACAAGAATCATTACTCTATATATAATACTTGCGTTGCTATTGACAGCCTGCAAGAAAGATTTCCTGGATCGTAAACCCGATGACCAGATGACCGAGCAACAGGTTTTTGCTGATTATGAAAAAGTAAATAAGCTGGTCACCGACTTATATGGCGATCTGCATTCCCGGGCACGGGGCCTGGCGTTCCTTCAGCATTTTTCCCTAAGCGCGATCACGGATGAATGCCGCGGATCAACCGTTGAGAACGGGCAATCGCGCGCTTTCAATACAGGCGGGTGGAACACATATGATCAACCGGGATCGGGTTATAAATGGGCTGATATTTACGCTACCATCCGGATAGCCAATTTGATCATAACAGGAATAAGAAAGTATAATACGCCGGATAATCCACTTAATACCGGCGATCTAAACATCCGTCTGGGCGAAACCTTTTTTATGCGCGCCTGGTACCACTACCTGGCAGCCCGGCTGTATGGCGAGATCCCTTATATAGATCACCTGGTTGATCCCAACGCCGATCTGGCCATACCACAGGAAACATTTCACTCCCTGGTAGAAAAGATCTGCGCCGATTGCGATTCAGCCATAGCGTTGTTACCGGTAAACCAAACCGATCCGCAATTTGCCCGGACAGAAAAAGGAACCGCCCTTGCGTTAAAAGCCATTGTACGCTGGATGGCCGCTACCCCACTCTATAATGGCGGGGTGTTGCCCAACGACACCCGGATTGGCGCTGCTGATTACAGCACCCGCAACAACAAACGCTGGGAGGCAGCACGCGACGCCGCCAAAGCGGTTCTGGACCTGAAATCGGAAAACGGACAGCCGCGTTACAGCCTGTATACCAATTATGGGTCTAACGATTTTGTTTCAGGTAGCAACAACAAAGTGTACACCCGTTTATATCAACTCTTTTATGATCTCAATGCATTTAAAACGGAAGCCATTTTCATGAACATGAACGATAAATACGAAGCCTGGCAGGGCGATAATTATCCCCCCTCAGAGGGCGGTGGCTCGCGTCAGCAGCCTGTACAGGAACAGGTTGACGAATATGAATACATTGCACCTGATGGTTATGGTTATCCAGTTTACGATGCACGCGCCATTACCGATGGATACGACGATGCCAACCCCTATGAAGGCATCCGACGCGATCCCCGGCTGTACCGTGATGTTATTTATGATGGCGCCACCTTTCGCAATTCGGTAAAGAATACCGCAACCGGTTCCGACAAAATTGGTGCTACCAATTCTACCACCACCGGTTATTTCTTACGCAAATTTTACCGCGAAGATTATCGGCCCGGCAATGGCGTTGGCTTTCAAATCCATTTCCCGCTCATCCGGTTACCAGAGATCATGCTTATTTATGCAGAAGCGTTGAATGAAACAGGTGGCTCGGCCGATGACATTGTGAACCTGCTCAACACCATCAGGCAGCGATCGTTTATGGCGCCGGTTCCCCCCGTTATAAAAGGCGACAAAGTAAAAACGAATGAATACATTCAACGGGAACGCCGGGTAGAATTCTTTTATGAGAACAAACGTTGGTTCAATGCCCGGCTATACCTGGAACCCAGCAGTGCCACAGAACTGGCCCGGGAACAGGCCTGGCAGGCAGCAGGTGGCGATAATGATACCCGCTCCCAGAAATTCTGGCCCTATCCCAAATGCCAGCGCATGGTGAATGGGATGAAACCGGTTGAAGATCCCAATGGAAAAATAACTATTGGTGGAAAGAAATACAGTATGCAACGCTTTTATGTTGCGGCCTGGGTGTTTGTGGCTCCTACTCATTTTTACTTTCCCATTATGCAGGATGAACTTACAAAAGATCCGGCCTTAAAACAGGCTCCCGGTTGGTAAAGATGTCTCATACGCAGTCTATTGGTTATACTACAGATCAAGGCTTCCCGCTTACCGGGAGGCCTTATTCTATTTTCGCAGCATCCTGTTTAATAATATAAGCCAGCAATACCAATATCAAAGCAATAGCATTGGCGATTGTTCGAATGGCATGTAACTGGTTCCAGGGTTTTTCAAACAACGCCCGTTGCTGACTCAGCGCTTCAGGGGAAGCAGATTGAAGATGAAATGCATCCAGCGCATTGTTCAATGGAACATTACCAAAGATGGTTACGCCAAACGTTCCTATGCCATACGCAATGGTAGCGCCCAGTAATAAATAAAAACGAAGCGGGGCTGAAGGGTTGTACAGCAGCCAGGTAGTGAGCGGCAGCAAAAACAATGTACCCATAAAACTCATAAAGAAAACAGGGTTCAGGATCTCCCGGTTCATCGATTGCATGGCCGAGAGATAATTGGCATCAGTCAGCTTGCCCAATCCGGGGATTACTGAACAGGACCAGGCATAAAAAAGACCGGCGATAAGCGCTGTTGTAAAAGCGGTAGCCAATAAAGTGATGTTTGCAAAACTCATGGGACGTGGTTATTATATTATTGTTATTGAAAATACTGTTTAATTAAAGCAAGAGCTGCCGAATCAACAATAGTAGTACCAATACGCGGCATACTGCCTTTGGCCATTAAACTCACAATACGGTTGTTCTTTTCAGTAATGCGGGTGGCAGACAACGGTATTTCCCAGGCAAAGCGTACGGCGGAGCGGGCACAGGAGCCAGGGTCGCTATGGCAATGGGCACAATTCACATCCAGATAGGCCCGTACCCGATCCTGTATACTATACTTTTTATTTTGCCAGGCAGGCAGGGTGGAGAATTGTTGCGGGTTCACGTTATCCATAATGCCAGCTTCATGCAGGTATAGTAACTGGTTAATGGATCTGCCGTTCCGCACAACAGAAATATTCAGGTTGCGCACTTTGAGCCCAACCGGCATAATGGTATTATTGGCGTTGTGGCAGGAGGCGCAATCCCGGGCGCCCGGAATGCGGTAGGAAATTTTTCTGGTCGTAGCTTTTTCATCGATCCAGCTAACAGGGGTGTTTGACGCGCTGATGGCGAGTGTGGCATCGGTTTGTTGCTGGTTCCATACGTAGGTACCTGCCACCCACTGGTTATTATTTTTAATCAGCAGCCGGGTCTCGATAAGGCGTTTGCCTTTTGATGGTTCTCTTTTATCGTTGAAGTAGTAGAAGGTTTTAACCAGGATGGTTCCATCAGGGAACTGTGGCAAACCGTCATTCACTGAAGTAATATGGGTGCCTGCCGGCACTTTAATGAGCCGTTGTTTTTCGGCATAATCAGTAAACAGGCCGGTGGCCAGCTCGTACAATTGAAACCCATTATCAGGAGTAAGCGCCTGCGGGTTGCCTGTAAAAATATTATAATCTGATAGTTTGGGTAGCAGCACCGGCGAAGAATTGGCGGCCATTCCGCCATATGCGCGGCTTGCAGGCAGATACGCCATTCCCGCTATGACGGAAATTAATAAGCTGGCAACGGTTATAATTCGGTTCATAATACATGCGATTATTATTGAACCCAAAAATATCCCAGTGCGCCAGCGGAAAATAGAACAAAACCGACACGGGCCGTTGTTAGTATTTTACTTCTTTAAGCCCGGTAAAACGAGGACCGCACTTTAATAATAGTACCTGTACTCTGTCTCCCACTCCTAAATTAGGCTCGGTAAAAATATTGGTAGTACGCACAGCACCTTTGTAATGGCAGAGATCAAAAATTTACATAACATTTGTTTTTTGCACTGGCTGGCTTGCATTTTGATGAACATCTGTGTATATTTAAGCGTTAGTAACGATTTTAACCGAACCCTTTAAAACAAAGTAACAGACAAATCCTATGGGACTATTTGAATTCTTAAAAAATAAGAAAAATCAATCTGAAAATTCTCCAATAGACAACCAGTCACAAGTCGATGACCAGCTACAACTTGACATTGATCGATTTGAAACAGAACTTCTTGCGACAATTCCAAGATATATATGTACACCTGGTGCGGAAGTAAATATCAAGGCAAGACACCAGGAAACAAATGAAGTTATGCCTTTTGCAATTGGTTTTCCGGAACAATTTAAGCCATGGAGAACCGTTAAATCACTTGCTGACAGACGAGGAATCGTTTATTCTTTGCTGGATACTCAATTTGGAAATCAATTAGAGCTTTGGCAGGTTATTGAAAGATTTAATGACGATAGATACGCCGAAAGAGCATTGCAAATTGCGAATAAACATAAACAGGAAAGAGATGAACAAAATCCAAATTATTGGAATGCACTTGCCAGAACTAATTTCATCCTTTCAAATTATAACGAGGCAGAACAGAATTGTTTAAAGGCGATTCAACTTGACAACAACAGTATTAGAACCAAGAGAATATATGCAGACGTATTACATACAACAGGCAAACAAGACAAATCACACGAAATCTACAACGAAATTTTAAGCATAAAACTTCCAAAAGACAAGCAAATGAATTTACCAATTCAGGATTTACTTGGCTTTGACGGAGACATACTTAATTCACCAGTTTACGCGATAGCCTGGTTGAAGGCTGATAAAAATGTGAATACCGAAACCTGGGAGTGGGCAAATGAAGAATTTTATTATAGCCCACATTTTCGTTCTCAATATGCTTTTCATTTACTTCAAACAAACGAGCATATGAAAGGATTTGTAAAACTTCTGAATTTGAGCAAAGAAATGCCCTGGTTTAAGGACGCCGTATTGAATAGTTATAGCTTAATTGACCAACTTAACCTAACAGAGCAAGCGCAAGACGAGAAAATAAGACTTAAACAAATTATGGAGAAAAACAATTGGAGCCCGAGCTGACCTCTATAAAAAAAAGAGGCTGTAAAGTGCAGCCTCTTTTGTAAAATTTGAATATATCTTTCAAAATTTGTCCCACATCTAATGTAAAATGCCGCATATATTACTTATTATGACTCATCAATAACTAACATTGGACCAATCTCATTAATATCTGGAGCCATCTTAGTAACTTTTGAAGCAATCTGCATTAAATTGGGGGAAATCTATACAACATTTACTAATAAGTTCATAACATTGAAGCATAAGTTACCAAGATTTCATGTAAAGTCCTTTACTTACATACACAAGTTATGAACTTAT
>NZ_JBJMLX010000308.1:0-11683 GCF_045805085.1 Niastella sp. | reverse complement strand
GTTATAAGCCGGTAAATGGTGGTCAATACCATTTAAGTGAATAGTGGCGATGGGAGCCACTACAGCGGCTGTACCGGCGCCAAATGCTTCTGAAATGGTATTATGACGGAACGCATGTTCCAGTTCTGTTACGGCTACAGGACGGGCTTCATGCGGAATGCCCAGGTCGCCGGCCAGCGTGAGTAAACTATCGCGGGTTACACCGGCCAGGATGGAATCGCTGGTGGGCGGGGTAACCAGTACGCCATCGATAACGAACATGGCGTTCATCATACCGCTTTCTTCAATGTATTTGTTCTCGCGGGCGTCTGTCCATAATACCTGGTCATAGCCGGCTTCTTTTGCCTGTTGTGTGGGATAGAAAGCGCCACCGTAGTTACCGGCGCATTTTGCAGAACCGGTGCCACCTTTGGCCGCGCGTGAAAAATCGGTTTCTACTTTTAACCGCAACGGGTTGGAGAAGTAGGCGCCAACGGGGCCGGTAAACATGATGAAACAATATTCATCTGAGATCTTTACGCCATATTTGGCTTCGCTGGCAAACATGATGGGGCGAACATATAAGGCGCCACCAGGTTGCGTAGGCAACCAATCCCTGTCTACTTCAATGAGGCGGCGAAGGCCGTCAACAAAAAGTTCTTCGGGTACGCCTGGCATGCACATGCGGCTTAATGAACGCAGCAATCTTTCATAATGCTTTTGCACGCGGAACAGGTTCACGCGGCCGTCTTCGAGCCTGAATGCTTTCAGGCCTTCAAACACGGATTGTCCGTAATGCAGGGCCAGGGTAGCAGGGCTTAAGGAAATATCGCCAAAAGGAACAATACTGGGCGCGTCCCATTGACCATTTTTATAATAACAGATCAGCATGTGGTCGGAGATATAATTTCCAAACCCCAGCTTATTGAAATCAACTTCAGGTAATCTTGATTTGGTTGTTCTCTGAACCAGTATCTCGTCGGTAAGTTCCATAAACTAAAATTTTTTGGTGCTACAAGTCATTCTGAGTGTAAAGATAAATCATAAAGGTACAAGGCGCAACCAATAGGCAATTGGCAATTAACAATAGGCAAGGGTTCGCGAATTGCGGGGGATCGATTATTGGCAAACTGACGCCGTTTAGGGAATAATTTGCCAATTGCCTATTGCTTATTGGTTCTTTTTCATGGCTATAATTTGGTTGTATAAAGTTGAGCCGGCCGGCCGGCGCGAACAACCCGTTTTCTGCTATCCTTCTACAAATTTCTTCAAGAACATCCTTATAAAACAGATGCAGTTTTAGCAAGTTTGACCAGATCAGTTGCCTTTTTTCTTGTCTGCCCCACGTTTTAAACTCTGTTAGCCATTTTTATACTTAAACGCAGACCAAGCCCAGACCAAGCCCAGACATAGCCCAGACAAAACCCAGGAATTATGTGTGTTAAAGCTGGGTTTTGTCTGGTCATAAGCACCGTTTTAAACGGGTTTGTTTTAAAAAAGGTTACAAGAAGGGCAAGCAGAAAATAAAAAGCCCCCCGATGTATGTCGGGGGGCTACCTATATGCTTAAAAATCAATAATTACGCGTAAATATGTTCTATGGAGTCGCGGTATTTTTCCATTACCACTTTTCGTTTCAGGCTCAGTTTGGGGGTCATTTCGCCGGTTTCAATGCTCCATTCCTGCGGTAACAGTTCAAACCGTTTTATTTGCTCAACGTGGTTGAAGAATTTGTTGAAGCTATCAATTAGTTCGCGGTACAGGTCATGTACCTTCGGTTGTTTAATCAGTTCTTCGTTGCTCATGTCGGGCAGGCCCTGTTTGCGGGCCCAGTCTTTCAGTGTTGGAAAGGCGGGAATTATGAGCGCGCCCACAAATTTCCTTTCTGACCCAACTACCATGATCTGTTCTACATAGATCGATTCTTTCAGTTTATTTTCAATAGGCAGGGGCGCTACGTATTTACCACCGCTTGTTTTAAACAGCTCTTTTTTGCGGTCGGTAATTTTCAGGTATCTGCCATCCACCATCATGCCAATATCGCCGGTATGGTACCATTCGCCTGTCATTTCTTCCTTCGTTAAATCGGGGCGTTTGTAATAGCCCATCATCACATTGGGGCCTTTACAAAGTATTTCGCCATCTTCTGCAATCTTTACTTCTACGTCGTCGATAAGCGGGCCTACCGTACCAAATTGCCGGTCCTTTTCCTCAAACCGGTTTACACTGATAACAGGCGAGGTTTCTGTTAACCCATAGCCTTCGAGCACTGGTATTTGTGCAGCGGTAAAAATGCGGATCAAACGCACCTGGCAGGCGGCGCCACCGCTTACAATACATTTCAGGTTATTGCCCAGGCCTTCGCGCCATTTGCTAAAAATGAGTTTATTGGCCAGGGCCAGTTGCATTTTGTAGCTAAAGCTCATGGGTTTATTGATCTCGTACCGGGTGGCCAGGTCATGCGCCCAGTAGAATAATTTTCTTTTTATGCCGGTCAGTTCCGCGCCTTTGGCCATAATGCGATCATACACTTTTTCGAGCAGGCGGGGAACGGTGGTGAACATGCCGGGCTTTACTTCTTTCAGGTTTTCCCCAATGGTATCCATCGTTTCCGCATAATAAATGGGAATACCCCTGTACAGGTAGAAGTAAGTGATCATGCGTTCGAAAATATGGTTCAGGGGCAGAAAGCTCAGCGCTTTCATCTCTGGGAATACCGGCAAACAGGGATAGCAGGCCATTACATTGGTCATAATGTTCCGGTGCGACAACATTACCCCTTTGGGCGTACCCGTTGTGCCGGACGTATAAATAATGGTGGCGAGGTCTTCCCCGTCGATATTATCGGCAATGCTCTGTACTTTTTTGTGAGCTTCCTCACTGGCCAGGGATAGGATCTCTTTCCAGTGGCGGGCATTGGCCACATGTTCAAACGTGTAGATCTCCTTCAGGGAAGGAACTTTTTCTTTTACGCTTAAAACTTTATGAAACAGTTCTTCGTCGTTTACAAACACCATTTTCACCTGGGCATCGTGTAACACAAATTCCAGGTCCTGCACATTGATGGTGGGATAAATGGGGGTGAGGATGGCGCCGATCTGTTGAACGGCGAGATCGAGCATCACCCATTCGGGGCGGTTCTTGCTGAGAATGGCAATTTTATCGCGATTTTCAGCGGTCATATCGCCGCAATGCATGCCCAGGTTCAGTAATCCAGCGCTCAGTTTATCTACGGTAGTTTTAACTTCCTGTGTGCTGTAGCTTTTCCATTGACCATTTTCCTTTGCCGCCAGCAGGTTGGGCAAAGATCTGTTTTCTTTTAAATGGAATTGCAGGCAATCGAATAGACGTTTGGGTTCGGTCATAGCTATTAATTTAAAGCCGGTCCAGGATCTTTATTGAATATAGCAATTCTGCTGAAATAAAAAAAGTCCCCCGATGCATCGGGGGACTAATTAATTAATTTTTTGCTGTTTGATAATACTGCCCCGAGGAAGGTAATTTGAACACTCGGTTGTGTTGAAAGTAATCAAACTTATTATATTCTTCCTGGTGAGTTTTAGTCCAGTTTTCGTAAGCCGGCAGGTTGGCTGCAGTGCCGAACATCCATTGATTATAAGCATCGAACATACCTGCTTTTAACAGCTGCTGGTGGTATTCGTATAAACGGAAGGGAAGGCCTTTGGCATATTTTGTGAACCATTCCAGCACGAACTTGGTGCGCACGGCCGATAAAGTTTCCGGGGTTACGCCATTGGCGCCAATAAATGAAGATTGTGATTTCATTACATCGAGGAATGCCCGCACAAAATCATTTTTGGTATCCTGATCCCTGGTGATGTTGGCATCGGTGAACAATTTCTTATAGCTATCCAGCAACACCATCTTGATCTCGGCTGTGCGTTTTGAATAACTTTCAAGATTGATAAAAATTTCACCATATATCAATACCCATACTTTATCGGTAGTGAAATAGTAATGTTTGGTGGCGTTATAGTAGTTGCCTGAAAAGTTAGGATCTGATTCAATGCCTTTTTCCCATAATTTAATGGCATCGGAGTAATTTTTTTTGCTCCACATCATTTCGCCATATTCGTTGTACAGGATGCCGCTGTTGGGGAATTTCTTCAGGGCCGTTTTGTACATTTTCTCACAATCTTTTACTTCTTCAATGGCTTTGTATAACATACCCAATATCTGAAAGCTTTGTACATCAGCGTCCTGGCGGTCGGGGAATTTTCTGGCTACTTCTATGCCGTGGGAGTAATCACGATTAAGATAATAGGCAAAGGCCAGGTCTTTTTGCAGTTCCAGGTTATCGGTATTGGTTTGTAATCCCCGGTTCAACACCAGTACGGCGTTGGAATAATCTCCCTGCTTCATGTAATTTTTGGCCGTTTCCTGAACGGTTTTCACATCAACAGACTCCGTTTGAGCCTGGGTCATATTTACGGCCAGTAATAAGCCTATCGCTGGTAAAAGATGTTTCATTGTCTCAAAGATAATGCTTGTTGGTTCTTGATAAAGTTAAAATGTAGGGAAGTTGTATAGGTGACAGGATGGGGCAAGTTGACCAGTTAACCAGTTGACCTGTTGACGAGTAGAGAGGCAGGTTGATAGGGTTAATATGGTTGATAAGGTTGATAAAGGGGTGGGACTTAAAATAGGATGCAGGTGGCATAAAATGCCGAAAGCCGGAAGGCATTACTATTTTCTAGCATCTGCATTTCCGGCTTTCTATTGGTTTACTTCGGCCTTCGGCCTCAGACTATTTGTATTCCCTGTTAACTTGTCAACATGTTAACTCGTCAACTTCCTACTTCGATCTCATCCTCTATCAACTCTTTCAACCTTATCAACTCGTCAACATCTTGGTCAACTGGTCAACTGGTCAACTGGTCAACTGATCAACTATAAATCAAGTGCGTCAACAACCCATCCCGTAACTTTGGTTCGAACCACGTGCTTTTGGGCGGCATAACATTACCACTATCCGCAATATCGAACAGCTGCTGAATGGTAACGGGATGCAGGCTGAACGCTACGGCCATTTCGCCGCTGTTCACTCGTTTTTCCAGTTCACCCAATCCGCGAATACCCCCAACAAAGTCGATGCGTTTATCGGTACGCTGGTCTTTGATGCCTAATAAGGGATCCAGTACCAGGTTAGAAAGTATGGACACATCCAACACCCCAATAGGATCAGTTGTAAAGGTGCCAGGTTTGGCGGTAAGGGTATACCACTGACCTTTCAGGTACATACCAAACTGATGCAGGTTAGCAGGCGCTACTGCACTGCCCGATTTTTCAATGGTAAACGAAGCGCCTAATTTTTCAAGCAAAGCGGCTTCGGTTAACCCGTTCAGGTCTTTTACCACCCGGTTATAATCCATAATGTACAACTGGTTCGATGGGAACAGGGTTGTCAGGAAATGATCGGCTTCAGCCTTTGCCTGGGTACCCAGTGCTTTGCGCACCTTGGCAGCAGAGGCAGCCCGGTGGTGTCCATCGGCGATATAGGTTTGCGGGATCTGTGTTTTGAACAGGTTGGTTATTTGCGCATTCACCGCCTCGTCGGTAATTACCCAAATGGTATGGCTGATGGCATCATCGGCAACAAAATTATACACCGGTGTATGGGTGTTTTTCCAGTTTTCGATCAGCGTATCCACTTCTGCATGGTTCCTGTAAGCGAGAAACACATTACCGGTTTGTGCACCGGTTGTGGCGATGTGATTAATGCGGTCCTGCTCTTTTTCAGGGCGCGTGAATTCGTGTTTTTTAATAACGTCGTTTTCATAATCATCAACAGAGCTGGCGGCTACCAAACCGGTTTGGCTTCGGCCATTCATTATCAGTTGATAGATATAGAAACAGGGTTTATCTTCTCTGAATAAGATACCGCGTTGAATAAACGCTGCAATATTCTCTTTGGCTTTGTCATACACCGGCTGGCTGTGGATATCCATATCCTCGGGCAGGTCGATCTCTGATTTGGTAATATGCAGGAACGAGTGTGGATTACCTACTACTTCTTCACGGGCTTCTTTTGAGTTCAGCACATCGTAAGGGCGTGAGGCAACCTGCTTTGCCAGCTCAGGTCGCGGGCGCAGGGCTTTGAAAGGAGAAATATTAGCCATTGTTTACTTTTATGCGTTTAGTTATCCTTTTACAAGGTGGGTCACTCTAACAGAGGGGCTCACCTTAAGTTCCAAAGGGTGAGCCGTCCGCCGGCTGGCGGATTGCCCACCCTTTGGGCTATCCTTTTTTATTTGCGAAATCTTTCATGAGGTCTGTCAACACCTGCACGCTTGCCAGTGGCATTGCGTTGTACATCGAAATTCTGAACCCGCCAACACTACGGTGACCCTTCACCCCATAAATATTGTTCTGTTTGCACAGGGTCAGAAATTCTTTTTCCAGGTCGGCATTGTTCAGCACAAAGCAGACATTCATACTACTGCGGTCTTCTTTATTGATAACCGCGCCTTTGAACACCGGATTGTTATCGATGGTATTGTACGCTAATTGCGCTTTCTGGTTGTTTAATTTTTCAATAGCCTGTACACCGCCCAGTTTTTTTAACCAGCGCAGGGTAAGCATACAAACATACACCGCAAATACGGGTGGCGTATTTAACATGGAACCGTTTTCGATATGCTGGCGGTAATCCATCATGGTGGGCAGCTTGCGGGTTACCTTACCCAAAATGTTTTTATTTACGATCACCAGGTTTACCCCGGCAGCGCCTATATTCTTTTGCGCACCAGCATAAATGAGGTCGAATTTATTAAAGTCCATTACCCGGCTCAGGATATCACTACTCATATCGGCTACCAGGGGCACGCCGGCTTCAAAGAAAGGAGTGAAATCGTGCCACTGCACACCATGAATGGTTTCGTTGGTGGTGAGGTGAAAGTACTTCGCGGTTTTGGGAACGGTGAATTGTTTGGGCAGATGGTTGTAGTTCGATTCTTTGGCACTGCAAACTACTTCCACATGGCCGTATAATTTGGCTTCTTTGATGGCTTTTGACGACCAGGTACCGGTATCGGTATAGGCGGCTATTTCATTTTCGTTCAGCAGGTTCATGGGAATTTGAAAGAACTGGGTGGACGCGCCACCATGCAGGAACAGCACTTCATGCTGATCGTCGAGTTGCATTAATTCTTTCACCAGGGCAATGGCTTCGTCCATTACTGCCTGAAACTGATCGGTGCGGTGCCCAATCTCCAGGATAGACAAACCGGAATTGTTGTAGTTTAAAATGGCTTCACTGGCTTGTTTGAATACTTCCTGGGGCAGAATGCTGGGGCCCGAGTTAAAATTGTGCATCATTGTTTCACTCTTAAATTAGAAGGAGTGCAAAGGTATCTATTTTGGTGGACTAAAGGCCCTCCTAATTTTGTGGTTGATGCGTAAGTGGTTAATAATGAATTAATCACAATCTTTGCCCAGCGCCTTTCCTGTTAACCATGACTGGTTTAACCGGTCGAATTCGCGCAGGTCTTCCTCGCTTAGGTTTTTATGAGTAAGCTGTTTCAGATCGGGCTGGCCGGCGTTGACCCAGGCCGTATACCAGAAAGAGGCCACGGCGGCAATGGATTGCTGCATACGCCGCTCTATCATATTATTCAATTGCTGGTTATAGGCCAGGCAGTAGGCTGTGGCATACTGCCTAATCACCTGGCCATTCCGTGGTTCAAAGGAGTATTTGCGGTCAGCAGAAAATTGCGTGGTCAGTTCCCGTTCAATACGCAGTACGCTGTCTGCGGCGGCAGCGCTTTCCAGCACTCGTTTCCAGGTAAAAGAAAGCGGGTTGGTGAGGTAACTGGCTTTGCCCATTAGAAAGTCCCAATTGGTGGCGGCCAGCAGTTCGGGAATGCGCGATTCCCAAAAGGCATGAATGCCCTGCTGGTTAGTGAGTTGCCCGTTGTGATTGCTGCATACATGCAGGGGCACATGTGCATCGGCGATATAATGCCCGAAGTCGGCCGACAGTTTCAGGATCTTCACCTGGTCTTTTTCTTTAAATGCGGCGGTAAGCCGGTACAACATGATTTGAATATGCCAGGGCACAATGCCATATGCCTGCAGGGTGTCTTTGCCGTATTTTTCAATGGCTTTGGAAAAGGTGCGTGGAAGTGAATCGAATGGATATACGCCGTAATGGTCAATATCTATATAATGACGGGCGCCTTCTGCGGCTACGGCATAGCGGCGTTTGTCGGGGTCAACGGCATGATCGGTAAGAAAGGAGAGATTGGGTTTATATAACACGAGCATTTCAGGCGGCAGCATAAATACCGCGTAATAATTTATCTGGCGATGGGCATAAAAGCCCCAGGGGTAGAGGGGGTGGTGGTATAATACCATTGTAGTTATAAGGAGAAGCTTCTTCATAAATGACAAGCAAACGGCAAACGGCAAACGGCAAAAAAATGCAACTGCAAATGTAGGATCCTTGAATTTTCAAAGCCGGTATTTGTCGGGTAACTCGAATGGATGTTCGTCAGCCGGCTGGCGGACGGCTCACCCTGATGTAAGCATAAAGGTGAGCCGCCCGCGGACGACGACCCACCTTTTAAGTATTGTGTTGCTGCGTTTAACCTGCTGCTTTGGGTTTTCAGTTTTCTGCCTTCTGCCTTCTGCCTTCTGCCCCCATCTTCGGCGTTACGCTTTCTTCATCGATAGTAGTAACACCACCGGAGATGGCAAACTTCATGGCTTCGGATGAACTGATGTCGGTTAATAATTTTACCCTGTCGATCTTTACAAAATACAAGCGGCCGGTGAGGGCATACGATTGGGGAATATATACCGCAACAAATTCCTGCAAACCAAACCCATGTACTTCTTCCTGGGTAATAAAACCGATCTGCCATACATCGGTTGTTTCAATACTTACCAGCACTGCTTTATCAAATTTTCTTTTATTACCGGCAAAGGCTTCAAAGAAATCTTTTACCGTAGAGTACAAAAGCTTGATGCCGGGTGTGCGTTCGAGTACTTTATCGAACAGGTCAACCAGCTTGCTGATAACATAGGAGGAGGAAACATACCCTACCAGTATAACGATAAGCGTTACCAGGATAAAACCCAGTCCGGGAATTTTTTTAGGATTGCCGGCGGCATCGGTTCCCAGTACATTGGGGTTGAAATAGCCGATGAGGCTGGGCAGGATGTTATCGATAAAATTAAATAAAGCTGTTACTGCATAAATAGTAATAGCGATAGGCGCTAAAATAATTAGCCCCTGCAGAAAGTACTGTATAACCTTTTTAAATATATGTTGCGAAGATTTCATGTGCTGCCTTGTTTGCTCCCAAAATTAGCCCATTGCCGGTGGCTAATAAAATAAGCTTCTATAAAGTTGTATGTTTTTGGCTGGAAAGCAATCTGTTAGAAATAATACGGCTGGCGCAAATCCTATACCGCTCCATTAATAACGAACAATAGTTCGGAAAGGTATTTGTTATGAACGGCTTAAAATAGCTGTTGGAAACTTTGGTTACAAAAAAAGTTTCCATAGTTTTGTGCGGATTTTATGATACCAGATTTAAATACAAAAGTGCGCATCCGGGATAAAGCGAAGGAACTATTCCTACGGTATGGTATTCGCTCGGTATCCATGGATGATATAGCCAACCAGTTGGGCATGTCGAAAAAGACTATATATCAGTATTTCACCGATAAGAATGAGCTGGTTGATGCAGTTGTGGAAGAAGAAGTGCAGGATATGCAGCACGACTGCATGAAATGCGGCGAAGAGGCGAAGGATGCCATAGAGGAAATATTTTTAACCGTTGACCAGGTAATAGAACAATTAAGCAGTATGAACCCCATGGTATTATACGATATGGAAAAATTCCATATTCGCGCATACCAGCGGTTTATGGAACATAAAAACAAGTTCCTGTTAGAGATCATCAGAAAGAACCTGGAATGGGGTATAAAAGACGGGCTGTATCGCCCCGATGTGAGTGTTGATATAATTTCGAAGTTCAGGTTGGATTCTATGATGATCCCCTTTAACATAGACCTCTACCCGCCCTCCAGGTATAAATTGTCTGAGGTTACCAAAGCTATTATTGAACATTATGTATTCGGGGTTGCATCTCTGAAAGGCCACAAACTTATTTTGAAATATCAACAGCATAGAAATAAAAATGCAAAGAACTATGAAACTGAATCCGGCAAGCATTTATAGAATCGCCATGATGCTGGTTTTAACAAGCATCATGCGACCGGCCCTGGCACAGGATAAACACGCACTAACCGTACAACAAGCGGCAGATTATGCAAAAAAGAACAGCATACAGGTTAAAAACCTGTTACTGGATGTTCAGTTGCAAGAGGAAACCAACCGGCAGGTTACTTCCAGCGCCTACCCGCAGTTAAGCGGCAGAATGGGTACTACCTATAATCCGAATATCGCCGTACAGTCATTTCCTGACTTCATATCATTGGCCACCTATGGTGTATTGCAAAAAGAAGGTGTGACTGATGGTTCGGGCCGGCCAATTACTGTACCAAATGACATTGGATTATTACGAGCCCAGTTTGGGACCAAATGGATTGCCAACGCCGGTTTTGATCTGAGCCAGATATTGTTCGATGGCCAGGTGTTTGTGGGTTTGCAGGCAAGAGCAACTACCATGGAATGGGCAAGAAAAAATGTAGAAGTAACCGAAGAACTGATAAAGGCAAACGTTTATAAAGTGTACTATCAGCTGGTAGTAAGCAAAACACAAATAGACTTACTCGATGCCAACATTGAACGCCTGCAAAAACTGCAGCACGATACCCGTGAGATGTATAAAAATGGATTTGCCGAAAAACTGGATGTAGATAAAGTAGATGTGCAGATCGCTAACCTGCAAACAGAGAAGAAAAGGGTTGAGAACCAGATTGCCAGCGGTAACCTGGGACTGAAACTGTTGATGGGTATGCCCATGAAAGAGGAACTGGTGCTTACCGATACATTAAGCGACAGTCAGATAAAAAACGGCATCCTGGAAGCAAGTAGTTATAACTACAACGACAGAAAGGAAATGCAATATGCCGAACTGGGTAGAAAATTGAATGAGTATAATATCAAACGTTATAACCTGAGCCAGATACCAACAGTAAGCCTGTCCGGTTCCTGGTCAAAGAACGCGCAACGTAACGAATTCAATTTCTTTGGTAAAGGAGATTGGTACACGTTCTCCAATATCAGTTTGAACGTTTCAGTACCCATTTTTAAAGGGTTCTACACCAGATCGAAGATCCAGGAGGCAAAGCTTACCCTGAAGAAAACAGAGAACCAGATAGAAAACCTGAAATTATCAATAGATAATGAAGTAGAAACGGCCCGGATAAATTTCAAGACAGCTATCGAGGCGATGGACTATCAAAAGCAGAATATGAAGCTGGCGGAAGATGTGTATGAGCAAACCAAAAAGAAATTTGAATCCGGGTTAGGATCAAATACTGAGATCACTGCAGCTCAAACTGACCTGAAGGCCGCGCAAACCAATTATATCAACGCCTTGTACGATGCCATTGTGGCCAGGGTTGATTTCATGAAAGCCATTGGAAAACTATAATTCAATACTCTATAAAACTCTAAACCAACAAATGTATTCAACGGATAAATTTACCGATATGAAAAGTACGTATAACATCATTGGCACAGTTGCAGTTGTTGTTTTTTTAGCAGC
>NZ_JBJMLX010000307.1:0-3845 GCF_045805085.1 Niastella sp. | reverse complement strand
CCTTGTCCGTCCATTAAAGAATATTTTCAAGGTATTTATAGCCGGAACCTGTATTTAGTAATAGTATTCTCTCCGCCCGTTGAACTGTTCCTTCCTTCACCAGTTGTAACAATCCTTTCCATAAAGCGCCGCCTTCGGGGGCAATGATCAATCCTTCTTTACTGGCAATTTCTTTAACAGCAGCAAGCATATCATCATCGCTTACTGCCAGTGGTTGGCCTTTTGATTCGCGCAGCGCTGTCAACATCATGTCTTCGGCAAACGGATTCGGCACTGCCAGTCCGTTAGCCAGTGAAGGTTGACCTATATAATTTTTCGCATTGGGTTGTAAGCCTTTCCAGGTTTGTACTACGGGCTGACAATTCTCTGCTTGTATGGCATACAGACGCGGGAGTTTTTCACCGATCCAGCCCATTTGTTGCATTTCTTTAAACGCCTTCCACATGCCAATCAATCCGGTGCCGCCACCAGTGGGATACAGGATCACATCGGGTAATGTCCAGTTGAATTGCTCGGCTATTTCATACCCCATAGTCTTCTTGCCTTCCAGGCGATAAGGTTCTTTCATGGTTGAAATATCGAAGCAATTGATGGATTCTTTCAGCTGGGCAACTTTTTTAGCGCAATCGCTGATGAGCCCATCCACCAGTATCAGTTCTGCGCCGTATAACTCACACTCATCTTTAAACACCTGTGGGGTATGACGCGGCATTACCACAATGGCTTTTATATCTGCTTTGGCGCAATAGGCAGCCAGCGCGCCACCGGCATTACCTGCAGTTGGAATAATACAGGTATGAAAACCAAATTCCTTTGCTTTGGAAACAGCTGCACTTAACCCTCTTGCTTTAAAGGAACCCGTGGGGTTTTTTGATTCATCCTTTAAAAACAAGTTCGGTAATTCGTAAGCTGATTGTAAGCGTTTTAGTTCAAGAATGGGAGTCATACCTTCGCCCAGGCTCACAATATTCTCTTCTTCAAAAACGGGTAATACTTCTTTATATCGCCACATGGTGGCTTCCCGCTTATACAGCACCGTTTTATCAGGTACTTCGGCCAGATTGTATTGAGCTGCCAATGGCTTGTTACAGCAGGTTGAAAAAGTTTGCGGCTCAAAGGCACTGTATGTTTGTCCGCACTGCGAACAGGTCAGTTGTGTTAAGGAGGTAAGTGTGTGTACTGTTTTCATTGCAAATGTATAACGATGTAAAAGTAATGACCACTTGCAAGGAAAACGATACCGATTGCTTATATGCTATAACTTTTTGTTATAATGACTGGTAGCCAGTTTTATAAAGAGTTGATTGATACGGTCTGCTTCGGATCCGCGGCGTTGCATAAAATAAAAGGAACGATTGATTGACAAACCAGGAATGGTCAACCGAACCAGTTCGCCATTTTTTAGTTGTCGCGCTACGGAGCGTAAAGGTAAAAAGCCCAGACAGGTATCGTCGAGCAGGAAATTCTTCAGCGCTTCGGTGCCCCCTAAAACAATTTTATGTTGCAGGTCTGCTATGCTGAGTTTACATTTTTGTAAAGCTTCTGTTACAGCCGATAAAGTACCCGATCCTCTTTCGCGTAAGGCTACCGGTATGGTCTTTAACTCATCAGGTGAAATGTTTTTTTTCTTCACCAGGCTGCTTTTTGCACTGCACACCGGTATTACTTCATCTGTTAAAAAGAACTGGTATTTTACCGAAGTGATGGTATTGCGGCCTTCGGTAATGGCCAGGTCAATTTCATGATCGAGCAGGGCCTTTAAAATGTTTTCTGAGTTGCGGTTTACCAGCTTCAGGTCAATATTGGGGTATTGCTGGTGAAAGGCTGAAAAAACGGGGGGGATAACGTATAAAGAAATGGTGGTGCTGGTTCCCAGTGTAAACGATCCTTTGGCCAGTTGCAGGTCTTTTTGGATACTTATGTCAAACTCCAGCTGGCGTTGCAGTTCGCGGCCTTTTATCACGTATTCAAGCAGGATTTTTCCTTCGCTGGTGAGTGACACACTATTGCCTTTGCGCTCGAACAAACTGATCTTATAATGTTTTTCGAGCGACTGAATGTGTTTGGTAATGGCCGGCTGGCTGATGTACAGGATATCGGCAGCTCTGGAAAAGCTGAGGTGGGTGGCTACCTCAAAGAATACTTCGTGACTGTAACTAAGCACTGTTATTAAGTTATTGAATAACTCATGAACCAACAAACTTAAAAAAGGCGCAACCTTACCGGTTACGCCTTTTCGAGATCATTTAAACGAACTTTATTCATGGATCGCTACAATTGGTACGTGACTGTGATAGGCCAGTTTTTTGGTATGGCTGGTCTTGAACAGACTGGGAACAAATGACCGGTCTTTTGGCACAATAAAGATCAGATCGATATTTCTATCATCAACAAACTGGCTGATGGCGTCAAAGAAATCATACTGCCTGATGAAAGAAAACTCAGGTTTATAATCCTTGAACATGGTTTCCAGTTTTCTTCTTTCCGCCTTGTATTCATCGGTCAGTTCTACATAGTGTTCACTATCTACGTTCACGATATGCAGAACTGGTTTAAACAGGTCGAGGGTGGCGCGTACTGGCGCTACCGGAATAGTAGTTTCTACCTCTTTAAAGTCGCTGGCGAGCACAACATTTTTAATGGTGCGGTATTTTGCATCCGGAGGAACGATCAATACCGGGCAAACGCCTTCCTTGGCCATATCGAGGGTATTGCTACCCATAAAGATCTGTTCGAGGCGGGTGGCGCCGGTAATACCCATTACTACCATGTCAATGGCCTGGTGGCGTACATAGCGCGTTAAGGTTTCCACCAGGGAAGAACCTTTTTCCATTGCAAACTCGATGGGCGCCTGTGGCGCTACCGCCAGCAATTCTTCTTTTAACTGGCCCAGGGCCTGTGATAATATAACCCGGCGATCATCATCGTCCTCGGTAAGTGGCGTACCATCTGAACCACCTGTAATCTTATCAGACACATGAATTAATATGATCTTGGCATTTTGAATGTCTGCGGCCATTTGCGCAGCAAACATAGCTGCGTTCTTTGATGTGTCGGAGAAGTCAGTAGGTACAAGCAATTTCTTCATGTGTATTTGATTGTTTTTGGGAAGTTACAAATTAATGATCATTCAATAAAGAGGATCAATCGTTTGCAAAAAATTTCTACTATATGAGTGGCAAAATTGCATAAATTCGGCAATCGACAGGCGGCAGTCGGCAATCGGCAATCGTGAATAGCTCGCGAGTATTGAGATCAATGACCAATCTTGCACCGCCGGAAATTCATTGCCGATTGACGATTGCCGATTCACGAATAAATCCTCAAAGAGTAATATGAAACAAATCAGCCTGTTATTTGCCAGTTTCTGGATGGTTGCTATTGCCGTATCTCAAACCGCTTCAGACATCTCGATCATTCCTCAGCCGGTTTCCCTTGAAAAAAAGGCGGCCCGCTTTGTTCTTAATAATCAAACCAAAATAGTGGCCGATGCTAAAAATACCGATGTGCAACGCGTTGCCGGTTATTTTACCAGCCAGGTAAAAAAAGCCACCGGTTTTACCCTGGCGCCGGCAGCGCCGGCGGTTAAAGCCAATGTAATCAGTTTTACCCTGAACCGCAATGCCGATAAAAATATAGGAAAAGAAGGTTATACGATTGATGTAACTGCTGCCGGGGTGCGGGTTTCTGCCAACGACCCTGCCGGCTTGTTTTATGCGGTGCAAACTTTGATCCAACTACTTCCCAAAGAAATAGAAAGCAAGTCGGTGGTAAAGAAAACCGCCTGGGTTATTCCCGGCGTGCATATTACCGATTACCCACGTTTTGCCTGGCGGGGTCTGATG
>NZ_JBJMLX010000306.1:0-4404 GCF_045805085.1 Niastella sp. | reverse complement strand
CCGATACTGTACCATCATAATTATAGGTCAGTTGAAGCTTGCCTTCCTGGGGCGCTTTGGTAGTAATCACCAACACCCCGTTTGCCGCCCGCGAACCATATACTGCCGTAGCGGCAGCGTCTTTCAAGAGCGTGATCGTTTGTACGCGGTTCACATCGAGGTCGAACATCTTTTGAACGTTCACTTCAAAACCATCGAGGATAAACAACGGCAGGTTAACATTACCGGCCAGGTTGTTACGGGTAAGTACATCGCCGCCGGCAGGTAAAGACGCTGATCCGCGCACATTCACTCTTGGCAGCGAATTGGGGTTAGAGCCCAATAAATTATTCTGCTGTACCTGAAAAGAAGGGTCATAAGCCTGTATGCTTTGTAAAATGTTGGTAGGATTCACGCGTTTCAACTCATCACCCGATACTGTAACCGCATTACCGGTAAAACTTTCTTTTCTGATCTGCTGGTAACCGGTGATCACTACATCAGCCATGGGATCTTTGGCTTTTAGCTTTACCAACAGATCACCTTCTTTTGCTTTTAGTTCTATATTTTCGAAACCCACAAAGCTTATCATCAGTACAGCGCCCGGTTTTGCCCTGATAACGAAACTACCGGACGCATCTGTAACGACGCCCACTTTGGCGCCTTTTACCAACACGTTGGCGCTCACCACCGGCGTGCCTGATGCTCCATCGATCACCTTACCGTGAATCTCCACAGCAGGGACCGTATCAACCTGCTTCACTTCAGCAGGCACAGGCAACGGAGCCCTGTCGTTTACCACAATGGTCTTGTTCACAATACTGTAGGTTACAGGTTGCGCATCAAAAACCAGGTCAAGTACTTCTTTCAGGCCTTTGTTCTTTACATTTATGCTTACGGGATGCGTTTTCTGCAGCAGGCGCATGTTGTAAAAAAACACATAGCCTGTTTGCTTTTTAATTTCCCGGAAAAGCTTCTGCAGTGGAATATTCTCTTTAGTAACGGTTACCGTTTGTGAAAAACCCGCCGCAGATACCTGTAAGAAGCCCGCCAATATGAAAACAGCGGTTAACTTCATAACCAGAATAGTTTTGGACTTTACCCGCTGTGGTATGCGCACAGCTTGGTAAAGATTAGTAAAAATCATACTTTTAAAATTGGGTAAACAAATAACAGTTTCGACGCTTTTAGAGAGTTTGCCCAAATTCGGCCGGTTGCGTTCCAGCGCTTCCGGCTTCCTTTTTTTGGCAGTCAGTGTGTACGGTCAAATCAGGTCTTTCTCATGTTTTTGACAGTTTTGGTTTTAATGAACAATGGGGTTTAGCAGTTATATAGAATAAGATCCACGGTTCATGGCAGTTGTTTAGCGTCTTGCTTCTTTCATGGTAATACTGTTATTTTTCTTCCTTCTATTTTACAATGTACATTACTCAATTCCAGTATTTTGAATACTTCCTGTATGTTGCTGTTGCGGGGTATTTCGCCTTCAAAATTTTCTGCCGGCACTTTACCGGCATACACAATTTCCACATCGTACCACCTGGCTATTTCGCGCATTACGGTTTCCACACCGGCTTCGCTGAAAACAAAGCGGCCATCTTTCCAGGCAACCACCTCCTCTGTCTGAACCGGGATGGGTTGGGATGGTTGTGATGACTGGGATATGGATGTTTGTTCTCCAGGCTTCAATAAAACTGATGCAGCGTCTTTGGTAACTTTCACAGCCCCTTCCAGCAAGGTTGTTTTGATCGCAGGTTCATCATCATAAGCTTTTATATTAAAATGGGTCCCCAGCACTTCTACGCTGTTGCCTCCTGGTTTGCCTGCGGCAGAAATTATTTCAACAATGAAAGGCTGATTGTTGTGGCTCACTTCAAAATAAGCTTCACCAGTTAATTCAACTACCCGTTCCTTACCTGTGAAACCGGCGGGAAAGCGCAAAGAAGATACCGCGTTCAACCATACTTTGGTGCCATCGGGCAAAACCACCTGATACTGGCCACCACGCGGGGTGCTGATCGTATTCCAGGCAACGGCCTCCTGATTACCGTTGTGCCGGGATTGATAGATCAGCTGTCCATCCTGCTTTTTCAGCACGATGGTTTTTCCCTGCTGGCTGAGGGCACCATTGGCAGCACTGTCGAGCACGATCACAGAACCGTCTCCCAAGGTTAAGAGCGCTTTATTCCCGCCCGGCATCACGGGTCGTGTTTCGGGTTTAAGGGTATGAACAATTCCGGGTACCGGATCTTTATGGGTCAATAAGAAATAGCCTGCGGTGGCCATCAGGATCATAGTAGCTGCCGCCACCCACCTTGTGCGTTTCTTACGCCATATTGGAATTACCCGTTCAGCGGTTGCTGCCGTAAGCACATCCTGTACGTTGCTGTAAATTCTTGCGCCCACCATTTCTTCTTCGGTTTCAGTCAACGGGTTGTATAGGTCATTGCGCCGTTCGTTATACCACCCTTCTACCCGTTCTTTTTCTTCTTCAGAACAGGTACCCAGGCGATAGCGTTGTAACAGGTCGCTGAATTGATTAGCATCCATGGTAATTCATTCAAGGTTTTAGGTAAGGTTGAAATTTAATCAGGCGGGCAGGTCAGATAGCTATAAGTCGGAAAAGAGGAAAGCAGGTGGTAGAAGAAAATGAAGTTTTTTTAAAAAAATTATGAAGTCTGTATTAACGCCATGATCTACAGCGCTATTTATACACGAATGTAGCCATGATGAGCATGGCGAGGGAAACATTGCCCAGATTGGATTTGAGTATTTTCAGGGCGAGATAGATCTGCTTTTTTACCGTTTCTTCAGAGATCTGCAAACGCTGGGCGATCTCCCGGTGCGTTAAATGCTGCTGCCGGCTTAAGCGGAACACTTCCCGCATTTTTTCTGGCATTTTATCCATTACCTGGTCAATACTGGCTGCCAGTTCCCGGGCATACAACTCTTCTTCAACGGAAGGCATGGTTTGGTTCGCCTCCATGTACGTGGTAAAATCTTCGAGGTAACCTCCACGGATCATATCCTTCTCCATGCGGTCGATACATTGATAGCGGATGGCAGTTTGTAAATAAGCCCGCAGGGTGGTAACCGACAGGGTTTGGCGGCGGTTCCATAAGGAAACAAACAGTTCCTGCACGCAGTCCTCTGCTTCTTTTTGGGAGCGAAGCACGTTCATAGCCTCGCGAAAAAGCAATTTCCAGTAACGTTCGTAAATGGCGGTAAAGGCAGCCTGATCGTTTTGCGAAAGCTGTTGCAACAGAACCTGGTCAGTATGTAGTTCGTAGTCAATATGCCGCATTCTCCCAATTGCTGAACAGCGTTGAAATTACAATAAAAATATATAACGCTTGTTAGCCTTATACAATCCGTTGCTAAACAATGCTAAATAACCCGGGTAAAGCGTGTATGAATTACAATTATAGCTGAAGGATCGTACAGCCCCTGGGATGATCAGGCACTATAGTTACCTGCTAACCTAACCGAACAATATGCCAATCGCCTAGCTTCTTCCTTATGGCAAATTCACTAATTTATAGGAATCAGTTGTAAACAGCCATTATACCTGAGCGGTATTATGTCGTTTATAACATCATCCTATTCATTAATCAATAAAACTTGCCAAATGAATCGCTTATCATCAAAAATTGTATGCGCCATCCTGCTCACTATATTAGCAGGCGCCTGCAAAAAATCAGCAACACCAACCGGCGCTGCCGAACCTGACCGACAAATCAGCACCGAGGCCACTCCTACCAGTGGCTGGACGCAAACCTCCTACACCTACAGCGTTCAAACGCCCTGGAACCTGCCTCAATCTGACCGGTATAGTTATTCTTCCGGCGAACATCATTTCTGGATCTATACCGATGATGAATGCCAGTTCCAGGGTTGCACTACCGGCCCCCGCTCAGAATTACGCATGAATAATGATTATACCTCCGGCAGGCACCAGTTTGAAGGCGACGTATATATTGTATCAGGCTCAGATGGCACAGACATTATGCAGGTATTTGGCGGCGTCACCAATGCCACCGCCATCATGCTTAAAATTCATGCTGCCAGCGGTGGCACCATCAAACGCTACGATAATGAAACGCTCATGACCAACGCGTACAACAAATGGATACATGTGAACGTGCAACACGATGCCGATAATGGCAAAATATATGTTTACCTGAACAACACATTAAAAGGCACTTACGCAGACCGCGGCAAGGCAAACCATTACTTTAAATGTGGTGTGTATAATATTTCAGGCTCCCGGTCTGAAACCCGTTGGAAAAATATCAAGTACTGGAAAAACGGACCTGTAGGCCAATAAAAATCAGCGCATACAATTTCAGGAATAAAAAAAATCTCCCGATGCACCGGGAGATTTTTACATTGATAAACGCCCACCTCACCAGTTCTTTTCCTGTT
>NZ_JBJMLX010000305.1:0-20983 GCF_045805085.1 Niastella sp. | reverse complement strand
TGCCTTCTGCCTTCTGCCTTCTGCCTTCTGCCTTCTGCCTTCTGCCTTCTGCCTTCTGCCTTCTGCCTTCTGCCTTCTGCCTTCTGCCTTCTGCCTTCTGCCTTCTGCCTTCTGCGTTCTGCGTTCTGCCTTTTACACTGCCGGTTTTTGATTCTTACCAAATGCACCTAATATTGGTATAAATTCTTTGTATGCGGAAGCTGTATCTCCTTGCCGGTTCTTTAATAATACTCCATGCTGCCTGTGCACAAACTTCAACGCACATGGATTTTGAAAAATACACCCCCACTTCAACCCTGGTGGTGCCTGAGCATAAATTAACCCACGCCCGCTATCCGTTTATAGATGTACATAATCACCAGGATAACATGTCCCCGTCAACGCTTAGGGAGCTGGCAAAGGATATGGATAAACTGAATATGGCTGTAATGGTGAACCTCAGCGGCGATAATGGCAACAGCCTTCAAAACAAACTCGACAATATTCGTTCAACCAGCCCCAAACGGTTTATTGTTTTTGCCAATATCAGTTTTGGCGGTATTGGCGAACCCGGCTGGACGGAAAAAGCCGTTAAACAACTGGAAGAAGACGTAAAATATGGCGCCAATGGCCTGAAGATTTTTAAAAACCTGGGCCTTTCGGTAAAAGACAATACCGGCAAACGTGTAGCAGTTGATGATCCACGGCTCGATGCTATTTGGGAGAAATGCGGGGAATTAAAAATACCGGTGTTGATACATACAGCCGACCCCAAACCCTTTTGGGACCCTGAAGATGAGCACAATGAACGCTGGCTCGAGATCGCTTCACATCCCGGCCGCAAAAGAGGGAACGATGATCCTGCGCCCTGGGAAGTGCTGATTGAAGAACAACACCGGATGTTTAAAAAACATCCTAAAACCACTTTCATTGCCGCCCATTTTGGCTGGTATGCCAATAACCTGGGCAAGCTGGGTCAGTTGTTAGATGCAATGCCAAATGTAGTAGTGGAATTTGGCGCAGTGATTGCCGAACTGGGCCGCCAGCCACGCATGGCCCGTCAGTTCTTCGAGAAATACCAGGACCGGATCTTATTTGGAAAAGACAGCTGGGTGCCTGAAGAATACACCACCTATTTCAGGGTATTGGAAACAGAAGATGAATACTTCCCCTACCACAAAAAATACCATGCTTTCTGGGCTATGTATGGCATGGGTTTACCAGATCCTATTCTGAAAAAAGTGTATTACAAAAATGCTTTGCGCATTATTCCCAATATCGATAAGACAGCGTTTCCTGTAGATTAAACACATTGCTTTCCATTCTTCGTATAGTATGCCCCGTGCCTTTTTCATCGGGCCGGCTAACGGCTTCGTCAGGGATTAATTGATATTTATCAGTTTTCGCATTGGTACTTTTTTTGATATAGTAATTTTAATAAAAACTAACAGCATGAAAAAGCTCACCATTACGGCTTTGGCCGTACTGCTTGTAATTAACAGTTTTACTGCCCGTGCGCAAACCCAGGACCAGATGAAAGCATGGACAAATTATATGACGCCTGGTGATGTACATAAAATGATTGCCAAATGGGATGGAAAATGGAAAGAGGATGTAACCATGTGGATGCAACCCGGTGCGTCTCCTATGAAAAGTACCTCAACCTGCGTAAATAAAATGGTTATGGGTGGCCGCTATCAGCAAAGCACACATAGTGGCACCATGATGGGTAAACCCTTTGAAGGCCAGGGCACACTTGCTTATGACAATGCCCGTAAAATGCTTATCAGTACCTGGATAGATAATATGGGAACCGGAATTATGTACATGGAAGGCACCTGGGACGATGCTTCAAAAAGCGCCACTTTAAAGGGCAAAACAGTTGATCCCAGTACAGGCAAAGACATGGATGTAAAACAGATCTTTACGGTAATGAATGACAACTCACAAAAACTGGAAATGTTTATGGATCAGGATGGACAGGAATTCAAGACCATGGAGATCTTGTTCACCAGGGCCAAATAATTATCAGGCTTAATTGTCAAAAAAAGCACCGGCGGTTCATACTGTCGGTGCTTTTTTAATATTATCCTGAGGCATAACTTGCTATCTCCACGCGCCAATAATGGCGCCCATCAGGATAAGGGCTACCACACTGTAAAATCCATTTATAAAGATCAACCGCCAGGGTTTTAATTCAAACAAACTGTGAATGGCAATGGCGCAAAAGGTCCAGAGACCAGCAAGGAAACCAGCTGTAGCCCCCCATGCAATATCAGCTTTGGCGGCACAGTTAGCTGGGCAGTTGGCCGGCGTTGCCAGGAACATGGCCAGGTTAACGGACATCAACAATGAGAATATGATGGTAAAGCCAAATATCTTTCCTTTGTGACCGCCCTTTCTTATTTGTTCTTCAGTAAAATGGTTATCCTTCATCCAGGCCTTGCCAAACAAACCAGGCGAGTACCAGACGCCGCCAACTACAAAGGCAGAAATACCGGCCACCAGCACAGCCCACCAGTTTATTCCGTTCATTGCCATAAGAAATTAGTTTTGAAATTGATCGCTCGCCTTAACTGGTTTATGGTAATTTCAAATCTATTTCCTAATTTTTACGCAGTCAACTAAAAGGGAATCAGGCTGGAAAAGCAGGCGATCAATATCAAAAATAAGCCGATTAAAAAAACAACCGGCGTTGAACGATTGAATGATACCGGGTTCAGGGTAATACTTATCCCGGCATTTGGCGTGGCCATTCCATTGGTCTCAGGTATGCTGAACCACCTGACATTAAACCACTGGAAATTTAAACTCAGCTTTCTATTCACTATCGGTATTTCTTTTCTTATTTGGGAGGGGAACCGCTATTTGTTGTTCACCCTGCGGAGTTATTTCGACTGGTTCGATAAACCGGTTCGAAAGTTAGTGGTGGTGGTGCTGGCCATTTCATTTTATACCATTCCTATCACGGCCCTGCTGATGGTGATCTGGTATAACCTGTTTAATAGAGGTGTGGTGAACTGGGAGCAAATAAAAACCACTACCCTGGTAGTTATGGTTTGTGTATTGTTCATCACCCATATTTATGAAACTGTTTTTTTAGTACGCGAGGCAGAAAGCGAAAAATTAAAGAAAGAACAACTGGAAAGGGCCCGCGCAGAAGCGGAGCTGGAAGCGCTCAAGAACCAGATAGATCCGCATTTTATATTTAATTCGCTGAACACCCTTTCGCACCTGATTGAAAAAGATGCCGCCAAGGCAAAACAGTTCAATGATAACCTGGCAGATGTATATCGGTATATTCTTCAAAACAAAGCCCGCGAGCTGGTATTGCTTCATGAAGAATTGTTATTTCTGAACGATTACTTTTCTTTGTTGAAAATACGGTTTGAACAGGCGGTACAATTGCAGATACATATTGATCCGGTTGCACACGATCTGTACCTTATACCCCCCATCTCGTTGCAGATACTGGTTGAAAACGCCATCAAACACAATGAGTTTTCCGATGCCATTCCCCTGGTGATTACTATTGAAATGCAGCAGGACGAATTGATAATTCACAACCAGGTTCGGAGAAAAATATTACGAAAAGCTTCCTCGCGTATTGGTTTACATAACCTGGGCGAACGTTATAAATTAACTACCAGTAAAGAGATCAGTATAATAGAATCAGCCAGCGATTTTACTGTTTCCTTACCAATTTTAAAAATTGCCTGATATGAACTGTGTAATAATAGAAGATGAAAAGCCAGCAGCAGAAAAATTACTCTCATTATTGGCGCTATGCAATCAACAGGTATATGTTGAGGTGGTATTGGGCAGTGTTAAGGAGGCCATCAGCTGGTTGCAGGAGCATCCCACTCCTGAATTAATATTTATGGATATTGAGCTCAGCGATGGATTGTCCTTTAAGATTTTTGAGGAAATGAACGTGGAGTGCCCGGTTATTTTTACCACGGCCTATGACGAATACTGGCAGGAAGCCTTTGAATATAACAGCATTGATTATTTGCTGAAACCAATAAAACCCGAAAAGCTGGAAGCAGCCCTTAATAAATACCTGAAGTTAAAGCAGCATTTTACCGGTTACAAAGCCCTGGCCAGTTGGCCGGTTACCCAATCGACGCAAGCGCAAACAGGCGGGTTTAAAAAGCGGTTCCTGGTAAAACGGGGCACCGATTACATCAGTATCAAGGTGGAGGAGATCGCCTATTTTTATGCCACCCACAAGCTGGTGTGTATGGTTGACAGCAGCGGGCAGAAATTTATTATGGATCAGTCCCTGGCCGATATTGAAACCCAGGTTGACCCGGCCGCTTTTTACCGGGTTAACCGTAAATACCTGGTAAATATGAGCGCCATCAAGCGCATAAAGGCCTATCCAAAAAGCAAGTTGTTGCTGGAGGTAGCGCCCCTGGTCACAGAAGATATTATCATTAGCCAGGAAAACGCGGCCGCCTTTAAACAATGGATGGGGCAGTAGGGAGAGTTTGACCGGTTGATCAGTTGACGAGGGTTAAAGTGGGGTTTTGAGGTAAACAGTGATGGGTTGATAAGGTTAATAGGGTTGATAGAGTTGACAAAGGGGTCAAGAAATAAATTGAGTGAAAAATGAAAATAGAGCGGAATGTTCCAGTGTCGCGAGCCCTTTTCACGTTTCACGTTTTACGTTTCACGACACTGCCGGTTTACGGCGTTCAGCATTTCCCAATAAAAAACCCTGATGGTAAACCACCAGGGTACATCCTATAACGTGTGCATCAAAGCCATTAGTTGTTGCCGCCGCCGTTTCCACTACGACCGCCGCCACCGCCGCGTTGAGGGCGGGTAGTAGGCTCTATCGTTTCTTTCCACTTCTTAAACTGCTCGTCGGTATAGATCTTTTTCAATTTATCGTCGCGCTCACCGGCCAGTTTCATCATTTTCTCGCGGATAGCATCCCGGTCAGGGGCGCCGCCACCGGCACGCATTTCTTCAAAAATTTTATCCTGAGCTCTAAAATAATCCATAAAGGCACTGTCACTTTTAGTGGTTTGGTCTTTATCCAGGTTCAGGTCGGTCAACTTTTCTTTTACCATTTTTAACCTTTCTTCAGGAGTACGACGCTGAAAACCGCCACCGCCCCCCTGCTGAGCCTGTACGGCCAATACGCCGGAAATGGCAATAACTAATAATAAGATCGCTTTTTTCATGCTATGAGATTTAGTTTAAGTAAAGTGTATGAATATTGGATGGTGCTTTTGCCCAAAACCTGCGTTTTGCTAAAAATTATTGCATAAAATTCAAAAAAAAGTTCAGGGGCGGTTTAGGAGGTAAAAATGCGGAGTTAGCAGTCCGGATAGTGCCCGGTCCTTATCTTTCAGACTATTTTGGAACAACGTTTGCCAAAATCAGATTATCTTGCAACTCCTTAAAAATTTTGAATTGATATGGAATACGCTAAAATTGTCGCAGTAACGGGTTTACCAGGATTATTCGAATTGGTAAGCAGTAAATCAGATGGCGCAATCGTAAAGTCACTGGATGACCAAAGCACAAAATTTGTTTCGAGCAGAATACATAATTTTTCTCATCTCGAAAGCATTGAAATATATACAGTTCGCGATAACGTGAATCTGGTGGATATTTTCACTGCCATGGACCAAAGCGGTGAAAAAGCACCTGATGAAAAAGATAATTCTGCCGTTAAAAAATATTTCGAGAAAGTATATCCCGACCTCGACTTCGACCGTGTATACTCCAGCGATATGAAGAAGATGGTAAAATGGTTCAGTGTACTGAAATCGAATAATATTGAGATCAAACTAAGAGAAATTACTGAAGAAGCACCTGAGGGGTCAGCCGATGGCGACGAAGCAGCGCCTGCCAAAGAAGAAAAGCCAAAAGCAGCCAAGGCAGCTAAAGAAGATGTAACTGAAGAAAAGAAAGAAGCAGCGCCCAAGAAAAAAGCTGCCCCTAAAGCTAAAAAAGAAGAAGGGGAAGGCGAAGGGGATGAGAAAAAAGAAGCGGCTCCAAAGAAAAAAGCGGCTCCAAAGGCTAAAAAGGAAGATGAGGAAGGTGATGCTGAAGCGCCTAAAAAGAAAGCAGCTCCTAAAAAAGAAGCCAAAAAGTAATTTTAACAACTTTACTAAACTTAAGCTACAGGCTTCTGGTTTTATTACCTGAAGTTTGTAGCTTTCTTATTTTAAAACACTGATCTAATGAATTATACTGCCGATATTAAAAAGGTGCCCCGGCACTTCTTACCTGAAGATTTTATAGTGACCAGCTGGGATAACCTGGAGCCTTATTTCAAGAACCTGCTCGACAGACCTATCAATACTGAAGCCGATCTGGAAAAATGGCTGCACGACATGAGCGAGCTGGAAGCCGTAGTAAGTGAAGATGCCTGCTGGCGCCAGATAAAAATGACCTGCGATACTGAGAACAAGGCATTGGAAGAAGCCTTTGTTTTCTTTGTGACTGAAATTCAACCTAAAATTCAGCCTTATGCCGATAAGCTGAACAAAAAACTGGTGGAAAGCCCCTTTACAGCCGGGCTTGACCAGAAAAAATATTTCACCTACCTGCGCAGTGTTCGCAAAAGCATTGAGCTGTTCCGCGCAGAAAATATTCCCCTGCAATCTGAACTGGCCGTACTGGCCCAACAGTTTGGCACCATCGCCGGTAAAATGACCATTGAGGTAAACGGTAAGGAATACACTTTGCAACAGGCCGCCAAATTCCTGGAAAGCCACGACCGCAATTTGCGCGAATCGGTTTACCGCAAGATCAACGAACGGCGCTTACAGGATAAGGATGCACTCAATGAGCTGTACACGCAATTGGTCCAGAAAAGACACCAGGTTGCTAAAAACGCCGGGTTTGATAATTACCGCGATTATAAATTCAAAGAACTGGGCCGTTTTGATTATACCAAAGAAGATTGCTTTCAATTTCATGAAGCGGTAAAACAACACATTCTGCCACTGGTAAATGTGATCAATGAACGGAAAAAGAAAAAACTGAACCTCCCCACGTTACGCCCCTGGGATTCTGAGGCCGAACCAGAAGGAGTTACGCCACTAAACCCCTTTAGCAACGCCAGCGAGTTGCTGGAGAAAAGTATAAAATGCTTTGACCAGGTACACCCTTTCTTTGCTGACTGTTTGCGTAAAATGGGCGAAATGAAACGCCTCGACCTGGACAGCCGCAAGGGTAAAGCACCTGGTGGGTATAATTGTCCGCTGGCAGAAACAGGCGCTCCTTTTATTTTTATGAACGCGGCTGGTCAAATGAGTGATGTTACCACCATGGTGCACGAAGGCGGTCATGCGGTACATTCCTTCCTCGCGCATCCATTGGAGTTAACTTCATTTAAGGAGTATCCCATGGAGATAGCCGAAGTGGCGAGTATGTCGATGGAACTGTTCAGCATGGATTCCTGGGATGTATTCTTTAATAAAGAAGAAGACCTGATACGGGCCAAAGAACACCAGCTGGAAAGAGTGATCACCATCTTCCCCTGGATTGCCACCATCGACAAGTTCCAACACTGGGTATACGAAAACCCCAATCATACGGTTGAGGAAAGAGCCAAAAAGTGGAAGGAAATTCTGAATGAGTTTTCGAGCGATGTAATTGACTGGGAAGGTTTGTCCGAATACCGCACCTATGCCTGGCAACGGCAGCTGCATTTGTTTGAAGTGCCTTTATATTACATCGAATACGGCATTGCCCAATTAGGCGCCATTGGCCTGTGGATGCAGTTCAGGAAAAATAAGGAGGCGGCACTTAACAACTATATGTCGTCTTTACAATTGGGTGGCACTAAAACATTGCCTGAATTATACAGCGCTGCAGGACTGGTATTTAACTTTTCGCCCGACTATATAAAACAGTTGATGCAATTTGTTAAGGAAGAAATGGACAAACTAAACGTTCATCCATAACCTAAAAAAAAAATACCCAGTTCATGGTATGCAAAATATTAATGCATTCTGTTATATTTGTAACACTAAAATAATTTGATCTGGTAGTTTTTGCTACCTACATCATAAAATAGCTACTAATCAGAGCCTTAACCAAAAGTCCCGGTGTTTCTACATCGGGGCTTTCTGTTTTTATATATCTAATGTTTTTATTAATGCCTGTCATCTCCGCAAATTCATTACGCTGGCGGCTTTCATTTGTTCAGGCAAAATTGATATAGCTTTAATAATTCGTAAATGAAGAAGCGTTTTTAATGTGCCTTTAATCTATATAACTAATAATTTAGAAGACAGCCTATAGAACCGGTTATAGTACACCGAAATACCCGGTAAATACACCGCTGCTGCGTAACCGGAGAAGAAATACAGATGATTATGATCAAGTTTTTTACCGCACACTCGTGTTGCTAACGACACTCGCCACACAAACCGGTTACCACCATCTGGTATTCCTGGGGCAGGAACCCGCCTGGTAATTTTACCTGAGGAACATGTACATCGGCCAGGCAAATGGTTTTACCGCACTTGTTGCAAATGAAATGTACATGGTTATCGTGGTGGTGGCCTTCGGAGCAGTCATCTTTACACAATGCGTACAGCACCGAATTATCGGAGGTAGGAATGGAGTGAATAATGCCTTTTTCCAGAAATGTTTGCAGGGTACGATATACCGTCACCCGGTCGAATTTTTCCCCGGTCTTTTTTTCAATATCGCCATGCGCCAGGGCTCCGTTGCTCATCAGGAACAACTCCAGGATCCTTTTGCGGCTACCGGTTACACTCAACTGATTTTTCTTAAGTATTTCGTCAATCTGCGCTTCCATTTGTAAAATCATTAAACACAAGTAGTCTTAGCTGCCAAACATATTATTTGAAAAACGATCGCCGGGGTTGTGTTCTTTCAGCAATCTTTTTATGTCTTTCTTCAATTCTTCGATTTCATCTTTTTTCAGGCCATCATAAATTTTGCGAACCTTTCCGCTTCTGTCAACCAGGGCAAAAAACTGGGTATGCAAAAACTGCTCATTAATGTTCTGCAGGTTGTTCTGGGGATCATCGAGCAGGTAGCTGTTACGGGCCGTTTGGTACAGGCTGTCTTTTCTGCCGGTTAAAAACTCCCATTGTTTGGTATTCACCTTCATAGAGTCGGCATACCATTTTAACCGGGATACGTTATCCTTATCAGGGTCAACGGTGTGCGACAGGATCATGAAACCCGGCTCATCTTTATAGGTTTCATAGATCTTCTTCATATTGGTGTTGAGCATGGGGCAAATGCTGGGACAGGTGGTAAAAAAGTATTCAGCCACGTATACCTTGCCTTCCACACTCTGCTGGGTTACGGTTTGCCCGTCCTGGTTGGTAAAACTAAAGGGTTGAACCCTGTTTACGATCGGCAGCTTCACCTCGCCAAAACCCGGTATTACCTGGGTTAAAGCCACATAAAAGGCAATTACCAATACCACAAAAAAGCCAATATAAAAGATCATTTTCCGGCGCATAACTTAAAATGGTTTTTCAGGCAACAAAGGTACGTTTACACCTTCCGACACCAATAGATTTATTTTATAACGAAACTTTTTGCAACAAAGTTGCATGCGAAGTGATTTACTTCTTATCTTCGGGCCATGAATTTTAGAGTAAACTGGGATGCGATGGGTGTGGCGGCTTCTCTTGCCTGCGCAATCCACTGCGCAATTTTACCCCTGCTTTTAACCAGTTTGCCTGTTTTAGGCATAAATATCATTGAAAATGTGGCGTTTGAGTATTTCATGATCTTCCTGGCTTTTGCCGTTGGGGTTTACTCCCTGCGTCATGGTTACAAAAAACATCACCACAGCACCCTGCCTATTATTGTCTTCTCCATTGGTTTTACCGGCTTGATTGCCAAGCAAATATGGCATCAATATCAATTATGGATCCTGCCTTTTGCTGTTCTGCTGATCGTAACCGCCCATTTAATAAACTTCAGGGCCTGCCGGGTACATAATCATGCCCATGAAGAGGATTGCGATCACTAAATATCCTTCCCAGCCTGCATATTACCTTTCTACCGGTACCAAAGATTTTTAAAATAAGAAACATTTGCAGCAGGCATTTGTTATTTTTGTATTCAACTTATTAAAAGAGGAAGTATCATGATCAAAACAGGAAGCCCTGTCATTAGTATTTATACAGAAATGACGCCTAATCCGGAAACAATGAAATTTGTGGCCAACAAATTATTGTATCCAGGTAAAAGCATTGATTTTCCGGATTTGGAAAATGCCAAACCTTCCCCTCTGGCTACAGAATTGTTCGGTTTTCCCTTTATCAGGGCCGTGTTTATAGCCAGCAACTTTGTTACGCTTACAAAAACTGTTGAAACTGATTGGAATGATGTAATTCCAACCATTCGCCAGTTTTTAAAAGAATACCTGGAAGAAGGAAAAGTGGTGATCAATGAAGATGAAATAGCTACCGTTAAACAGGAAAGCACCAATGTAGTAGCTGCTGATGATGACGATGTGGTAAAACGCATTAAAGAATTATTGGAAAATTATGTAAAACCAGCCGTTGAAATGGATGGTGGCGCTATTCAGTTTAAAAGCTATAACGATGGCATAGTTAACCTGATGCTGCAAGGCTCATGCAGTGGTTGCCCTTCATCAATGATCACTTTGAAGGCAGGTATTGAAGGAATGATGAAGCGGATGATCCCCGAGGTGAAAGAAGTAGTGGCAGAAGCAGAATAAAATATTAAAATCAACACCTACTTAAATTAAAGTTTTTTATCAGGCGTTTAAACCTTCCCCAAAAGGGAAGGTCTTTTTATGTGTATACAGGAACATCAGGTTTCACAATTAAACCCTTATCTATTGAACAGGTCTATATAAGGCATAAAGCACCATCCCTTGGCCTCCCTTACCTGAACAGCTAAAAATTTAATGACACTGATTTGTATTAACGCGTTGCATTTTTTTATGCAATGCGTTGGTAAGGGCAATTTATGTCTTAACCATAAAACAACTATTTAATTAATTAAAATCAAGATTTATGAAAGTACACATCCTGTTTATCGCTACAACAGCAGCAACCCTTATCACTACAGCATCAAAAGCACAATTAGGTCTTGGGGCCACCACTTCAACCACATTGCATTCTGCCACTAGTGTAAATACCAGTGGTGCCGGTTCTGCTGTTCAGTCAACCCATTCACATGTACAAGGCGTTTCTCAAAAAACTGTAAGTACAACCAGATCTGTTACAGCCAATACCGCTTCTTCAGTTAAAACAGGCATCTCAAACACCAGTGGCCAGGCTGCAAGCGCAGCCCATAATACCAGCGTTAATGCAGATGCCGGCGCCTCGGTTCAGGGCAATACAAACTCACAGGCAACGAGTGCTTCCAGTAATAATACTGTTGACGTATCGGCTAATCATGGAGTACATGTAAATGGCAACGGAAACAACCAGGCAACTGAACAGGTTAGTGGTGCAGCGTCGGAAAAAGCGCAACAAACAAAAGGAACTGCCATTGCCACAACACATCAGGCAGCCGGTAAGGTTAAGTCATCAACCACCGGAGCAGTCCCCAATGCCTCAGCATCTTCTTCAACCGAAGTCAATAGTTCTACAGCCGTAAAAGCCGGCAAACAATAATATCCCTCAGCAATTCTGACAAATCTTCCCGGCATAAACCGGGAAGGTTCTTATTACCTGCATGCATATAGTATTTTATGAAAAAAGTAATTACTCTTTTTCCATTGGTTTTTATTTGCTTTCTGATACAGGCACAGCAAGCCGATTCTGTACCGTCCGAAAAGAAAGTAACTTTTACAACAGGGGTGGGATTTAATTCAAACCTGAATTATTATGGTCGCACAGACAGCCTGAAAAATCAGGCTATTTATCCCTTTGCAGGTATTACATTACACAATGGCCTGTACTTGTTTACGAACATTATTTTCATCAACAACGCAATGGCCACTACCTATGCAGCTACTACTCTTGAGGCTGGCTATAAATTCAAAAACAAGAAAGAAAACTGGAAAGGAAATATATTCGGGTCGCGCTTTTTTTATACAGCCGATGTCAATCTGGTGCAATCAGTAGTTAAAGAGCAGGCCGGCATTAACCTCTCTAATAGCAACAAAGTGCTTTCTGTTAACGGTGGCGCCGATGTAAAATTCAGCAATCAAACCGATTTTGGCGCTTATGCGGGGGTGAATCACGCCTTCCGTATTGATCCGGTTAGCAAAAAAGGTGTTTTGGTTATTACACCGTCTGCTTACAGCTATTTTGGCACGCAGCGTTTTTCAAAAAAGTGGTTGCAGGAAAAGCGTCTGCTGTTTATACCGGTAGGCAGCCAGGCGGTTACCCAAAACAGCAGCCGTTTCAGTTTAATGTCGTATGAGCTTTCCTGTCCTGTAATTTATGGCTATGGCAAAATGAATATCATCGTTACACCGGCTTTTGTAATACCCCAAAATGTAATCGCCGCCAACGGATCTTCTTCGCAAAAAGCTGATAATCTCTTTTATACTACAGCAGCCGTCCGGTTCGACTTTTAAACACTGGCCATTTAATTTAATAAACCGGCTTGGCTGTCTTGAAGGAATGCAGTAAATTCAGTAAAACAGCAGGTTTATGACCATTCTGTATATTTTGGGCATACTAGTGGTGGTGATAGTGCTCCTGCTGATCATCGCCCTTTTTTTACCAGATGGCTATTTTATAGAGAAATCAGCCATCATTAAAAAACCATGTGCCTACGTTATGGATAAAGTGGCCGACTTCCATAATTATATTCTTTGGAACCCCTGGCAACAAAAAGGCGACAAAAGCAAAAGCGACATCACCGGGTTATCAAAAAGACCCGGCCATAAATATTCCTGGAAGGGAAGCAAACGCGGTACAGGCAGCCTCACCCTGCGCGATATTGACGAACACCATCTTAATTTTGATCTCGAATTTATAAGCCCCGTAAGAACCATCGCCCGCGACAACTGGCTTTTTGAAGACTGGGGCAGTGATGAAACAAAAGTAACCTGGCAGAATTTTGGCGCATTACCATACCCAATGGGTCGTTTAAAGGGATATATGTTTCACAAAAACCTCGACCGCCAGTTTAGTGAAGGCCTCAGGAACCTGAAAAAGCTTTGCGAAAAATAAGCGCCTTAGTGCGGCACTGCCTTTTTAAATATATTGATGGCCAGGGTTGGGAACAATCGCATCAAATGAATAGCCATCCATTCCTGGGAGAAAGGCTTGCCAACAAACTTTTCATATCTCCCCTTTTGTATCGCCTTCAATATCTGCTGCGCCGTTTTATCGGCCGGAAAGCCTCCGCCAATATTTTTACTCAGCTGGTTTAATTTCTCGCCCGAAGCAGTAACCGCATTCATAGAAACCTCGGTGCGGATATAACCCGGCATAATCAGGGTAACTTTTATATTGTCCTGCCAAACCTCGGCCCGCAGACAATCGAAAAAGCCATGCAGGGCATGTTTGGCCGCCGCATACGCCGAACGCATGGGCGTTCCTATTTTGCCCATCACACTGCTGACGGCCACTATATGACCCGATTTACGCTGCAGCATATGTGGCAATAACAACCTGGTTAGTTCTATATAGCTGAAATAATCTATCTCCATTACCTTACGCTGCACGGCTGGCAACGTGTCTTTTGCAGTACCGCGGTTACTAATGCCCCCATTATGGATCATTACATCTATTTGAGCAAAGGCGCCGATGGCTTCTTGTACTTTGGCGGGAAAGGTAGCGGGCGCTTCCAGGTCGAGCGGAAGCACATATACATTGGATGAACCAGCCGCCTGCTGCACACGTTTCAATTCGGCTGAGCGGCGGGCCGAAACAATAACTCTGGCGCCCTGTTTTACCAGTTCATAGGTAAGCGCTTCGCCAATTCCAGATGAGGCGCCGGTGATCCATACGGTCTTATTAGTAAAATAACTCAATGGGTGTGTAATTTATGGGCCAAATATCGGAAACCGGTTTGATATTGAAAATGAAGAAATTGGCGCCTGTAATTATATTCTCAATAAAGCTATCTTGCATTTTTTATTACATGACGTACGATGAAATCATAAAGCAATTTGTGGAAGGTATGCGCAACACCACATTGCCTGAATATATTGCAGTTTTTGCTGGTATTGCAAGTGTATGGTTCTCGAGAATTGAGAACATTTGGGTGTACCCTGTAGGCCTGATAAGCACCATAATTTATATATTCCTGAGTATTGATGGCCACCTTTTCGGCGAAGCAAGCGTAAACCTGTATTATACCATCATGAGCATCTATGGGTGGGTGCTGTGGGTGAAAAAAGACAAAGAGGAACATTACGTGGTAACCGTACAATTCTCAACCAGACGGGAATGGGTGCAGCAATTGCTATTCTGCGCGTTCTTCTATATCGCCATCTTCAGTGCATTGACCTGGTTAAAGAATGCTTTCTATGCAGCTACCATTCCCTGGGCAGACGCCTTTGCTTCCTCCACCGCTTTCACCGGCATGTGGCTGATGGCCAAAAAGAAAGTGGAAAGCTGGTTCTGGTGGATAGTGACCAACATTGCCTCTATACCATTATACTTTGTTAAACAATATGTATTCACCAGCGTATTTTACTTTATCCTGTTTATAATGGCGGTTTTTGGATTACTGGAATGGATGAAACGAGCCCGAAAATTGCAAGCTAATATACAAGCATGAAAAAGGTAGTAGTTATAGGTCCTGAATCAACAGGCAAAAGCACCCTGTGCGAGCAGTTGGCTGATTATTATAAAACCAGTTGGGTGCCGGAATACGCCCGGGAATACCTCACGGTAAATGGTATGAACTACACCTTCGATGACCTGCTCACTATTGCAAAGGGTCAGGTAGCATTAGAAGAGAGCTATATCGGGAAAGCGAAGGATGCATCACTGCTGTTTATTGACACAGATCAGTATGTAATGAAAGTATGGGGTGAGTTTGTATTTGGAAAGTGTCATCAGTGGACTCTTGATCAAATTACAAAAAGGAAATATGATTTATACCTTTTATGCAATATAGACCTGCCCTGGGCTTATGATGTATTACGTGAATACCCCAATCCCGGCCCACGCAAGGATTTATACAATATATACAGGAACATTATGCTTAACCAATCGGTTCCCTGGGTAGAGATCTCGGGGAATTATGATGAGCGGTTCCAAAAAGCTATCAAAGCCGTTAACGATTTATTTGCACCATAAAACTCTTTTTATAATTGTGCTGTTGTAGTAGTTATGCGACACGTACTGCAAAAACATCATCGACTGTTGTTTTATGTAGGGTGGGTTTTGATTAGTATTATTCAGGCTGCTACCACAGAACTGTTCGATGACGAAGCCTATTACTGGGTGTACTCCCGCTTTATGGATTGGGGTTACTTCGATCATCCTCCAATGATCGCTGTGTTAATAAAAGCAGGCTATGCCATTTTTCATAATGAGTTGGGTGTACGCTTTTTCATCTTACTTCTCAATACTGCTACTATATTTTTTGTTCAACAACTAACCTGTAAAAAAGATGACCGGTTGTTTTATGCCGTAGTGCTGTCTATAGCTGTTGCACAAATTGGCGGCATACTGGCAGCGCCCGACATCCCACTCTTATTTTTTACAGTACTGTTTTTTTGGCTGTACCAGCGTTTTCTACAAAAAACCAATCTTACAAATTCCCTGTTAACAGGCATTGTCATGGCGTGTCTGTTATACAGCAAGTATCATGGTGTACTGATAATTGGATTGGTGCTGTTATCAAATTTGAAATTATTCAAAAACAAATATACCTGGGTGGCCGGGGCTGTTTGCCTGGTTCTGTTTGCGCCGCATATGTATTGGCAGTACAAACATAATTTTCCTTCAATACAGTTTCATTTATTTGAAAGAAATGCCTCGGGTTACAAATTTTCATTCACCACTGAATACATCCTGGGGCAAATAGCATTTGCCGGCCCAGTAATAGGCTGGCTGTTGTTATGGGCCGCATTTATGTACCGGCCTGTGTTGGCAGTGGAACGCGCCATGAAATATTCGCTCATTGGAATATACATCGCATTCTTAATAAGCACTTACAAAGGAAGGGTAGAAGCCAATTGGACAGTTGCTGCATTCATTCCGTTAATGGTTTTAAGCCACCGGTACCTGGTTCAGCATTATCAATTACAAAAATGGGTATATAGAAGTATCCCTATCACCCTGTTGATTGTATTAGCGGGCCGGCTATACCTTATGTCCTGGTTCCCGGCTGTTTTGTCAATAAAACAAAACGAGTTTCACGGTAACCGTAAATGGACAACCGAGATGCGCCGGCAGGCAGGGAATTTACCGGTGGTATTCGTAAATACCTATCAGCGTGCAGCCAAATACTGGTTCTATACAGGTACACTGGCTTTCTCCCTGAACTCGCCAGACTATCGCCGCAATAATTTTAATATGTGGCCCATTGAAGATTCGCTGATCGGGAAAACGGTTTATATGGATGTGCCGGATAACAACGAAGGCTATCAACGGCGTTTTCAACTGCATGGGTGGCGTTTTCCACAAGATGGTGTGCAGGAAGGGTATTATTCGTTTTCGCGGGTGTTGTTTTCAACAATCAGGTGTACCTGTCTGAAGCAACGATCTATTCAAATAAATACAAACGTTACTATTCCTAAAAACTATCAGGCACTTTTTCAACAACCTGTTTATAGCGGAACTCCCATCTGGCTGGTGTTATATGTTAATGGAGATGTGCATGACTTTATCAATACCGGCATTACCGTTAAACAATTAACCGGTAATAAACTTTCGCTGACTGTTACCATTCCCTGGAACATATTAAAAGGAGCCTATACTGCGCGCCTGTGCATTGGCTCGGTTATCCCGGGTTTTCCCACCATTAACAGTACCGAGTTTGAGCTGACTATGCTATAACTATTGCAGTATTTTTTGAATATCGGGGTCATTTTGCAGAAACACCATTTGACGCATTACCCAGGGATAACGGTTAGCCACATATCGCGACAATGGCTTAACGGTAAACTTCTTTGGGTTGGGCATACAGGAGGCAATCATGGCAGCTTCCTGACGGGTAAGCCTTTTGGCAGGCTTCTTAAAATAATTCTGCGCAGCAGCCTCTATCCCAAAAATACCAGGCCCCATTTCCGAAACGTTGAGGTACATTTCCATAATGCGGTTCTTGCCCCATAACAATTCGATCATAAAGGTGAAATACACTTCCATGCCCTTGCGAAACCAGCTGCGGCCCTGCCACAGGAAAACATTTTTAGCAACCTGCTGGCTAATGGTGGAAGCGCCTTTTATTCGGTTGGGCTTTCTCTTGTTGTATTCCATTGCCTTGTTAATGCTCTTCCAGTCGAACCCGTTGTGATCGGGGAATAACTGGTCTTCAGCAGCAATAAACGACAGGCGGGCATATGATGAAACATCCTTCATGGGAACATAATCGCGCTTCAGCCCATAACCACTAAATAAGCTACCCAATTGAGTAAGAGTAAATGGCGGGTCAACCCACTTTAAGAGGAGAATATAGAATAACTGGAATATGAATAGAAAGAGGAAAGTCCATTTTATAAAACGCCAAATTTTACGGGCTTTTTCTTTCACTTTAGTTGACATGAGTTCGGAACTGCTTTGGCTTGCAAGATACAATTTTGATTGCTGTTCACTTAACGTTGTATGGAGGGACTATATTTTCCTATTTGGAATTTTTCACATAAACCACCTTATATTTTCCCCCGGCCTTATCGGCTTTGTTTTGAAAATAGGTGATGGCAAATCCTGTTGCGGCCACACCGGCAGCAATGCCCAGGGGCACCAGTTTGTTATCTTTTGAGATAGATTCTTTTCTGTAAGCGGTATTCACCAGCTCAAGCACTAAAAACCCAATTCCGCCCAATTTCATCAGTTTAGGAATGGTCACTTCAGCAAAACCTCTTTTGCGACCCCATGTATATTGGCTGGTATAATGAAAAGCTTTTATCTCATGATAATCCACACCCATTGTGTAAGAAACCGTATCCACCGCAGTACCAAATTCGGTTCCTACCAATTGGCGCTGCTGTTGCAATATGATCACCGAGTCGTTCCTGATCGCTTTAATAAAACCGTTTATGGAAAAACCATTATATGTAGTGGCTGAAATAAACGCCCCGGGATAATAAGTCTTTAAGGTGCGGTTGTTACGCTTTCTTAAAACAATAAAATCAGCCGGTTGGGATAAGGATGCTTCTGCTATGGATACCAGTAATATGAAAAATAGGGTTTGCTTCATGCGGTACCAAGTTACACAGGGCCTTTTTGTTATTTCACTAATGATTTGTTAAAGGCTGCAATAAGAACGTACAACCCGGTTAATGGTTCATGATCTTGAAATAAGAAGTAATAAAAAGGGCTATACCAAAACAGCCCAGGATAATACCCGAGATCTTGTTTATTATGGAGATGTTATGCAATGTAAGTTTGTTACGAAGTTTCCCGGCCAGCATTACTTTTAAGATATCAGCGGCGATATTTAAGGCCACGCAAACAGAGAAGATCAGTAGCCGCTGACTGAGGTTATATTTTGAAAAGGCAGATGCGGTTCCCAGCCAAAAGAAAAATACACTGGGGTTGAGCGTATTCAAAAAAAAGCCGCTCGACATGATCTTGAATATATCCCGCTTGCGAAACTTGATGGCATTGCCTTCAGCATCTGTACGAAGGGTCACTTTTTTAAAGAACAAATAATAGACGCCCACACCTACCAGGAAAACGCTTCCCAAATACCCGATCACATTGCCGTATTCTTCCAGCAAAGTGGCTACAAGAGCTGAGAAAACATTGCTTATTACTACCAGGAGGATATCACTCAACCATACCCCCGCAACAAAACTTAACCCACCGGTATGACCGTTGTTAATACTTTGCTTTATAATAGTAAATATGACGGGCCCTACAGAGAGAGCAAGAATACAACCCAGCGTTAACCCACTTATAATGGCTTGCCACATGCTTACGTCCTTATAGATATTCCAATTTTAATATACGTATACGCAAGGTAGGAAAACATATCGGGGATTCCGAACGTATTGAAATATAGGGTTGTTAAAGGGCGCCGGTTTCAATAAACTTTTGCCAGTCCTCAAACATCTTACCCTTCATAACACGTGGAAATTTATGCTGGCCGCCGATCTTTCCTTTCAGGTGCATAAACTCCATGAATTTTGAAACGGGTAATACGTTCAGGTAAACATCCTTCAACGCGCTGTTCCTTTCCACCGCATAATCATCGTTGATGTCCTTCAGACAATTATCTATTTTCTGACGCAACAATTCCGTATCAACTGCATCGTCGCAGGCAATCCACCATTGATGGGCAAAGAACAAGCCATGCGGTATACCGGCCACCGTGTATTCAGGAATGTCTACATTCATTTCCTCACTGGCCAGCTTAATGGCTTTATTCATATTGTCAACACTCAGGTGTTCGCCCACAAGACTCAGGAAGTGTTTGGTACGACCTGTAATGATTATTTCACAACGATCTTTATCAACAAACCGAACAGTGTCGCCAATTAAATAGCGCCATGCGCCGGCTGTGGTGCTCAGCAGGATCGCATAGTCCTTGCCTTCTTCTACCTGGTGTATCATTAATGCCTCGGGGTTTTCAACCAGGTTGCCATCGGCATCGAAGTTATCCCCGTTAAAAGGCACAAATTCAAAAAAGATATGATCATTCAGGGCCAGTTTCATCCCCGGCGAATCCTGTCGGTCCTGGTAGGCGATAAAGCCTTCCGAAGCCAGGTAGGTTTCAATAAACGTAAGCGGCCGGGCCACCAGTTTATTAAATCCTTTTTTATAAGGTTCAAAGGAAACGCCGCCATGAACAAAGAAAGCCAGGTTTGGCCACATGTCGTGGATGGAATTGAGCTGGTATCGCTCGATGATCTTTTCCATACACATTTGTATCCAGGCCGGAACGCCCACTACAAAGCCAATATCCCAGTTGGGAGCTTCCTCGACAATAGCTTCAATTTTACTGTTCCAGTCCTTGGTGCGGGCTATCTTTTTTCCGGGTTTGTAGAACGGGCTAAACCAGAAGGGCACTTTTTTAGCCGTAATGCCGCTGAGGTCGCCGGCATAATAACCAGGGCCTTTTTGCAGGTCGGTACTACCGCCCAGCATTAACCAGCCTTTGCCAATGCTTTTTACCGGAATATCGTGATAGGTGCGTAAGGAAAGTAGTTGCTTGATCATAACGATGCGGTTACCGCGCATCAGATCATTGGTGATGGGTATATATTTACTGGCAGCCTCGGAGGTTCCGGAGCTGAGGGCAAAATATTTGATCTTCCCGGGCCAGCAAATGTCACTTTTTCCCTCGAGCGTTTTATGCCAGCATTCTGCATAAATTTTATTGTAATCATAGGTAGGGACCAGTTGCTGGAATTTCTTCCCGGCGTGTTTACTCAACAGGATCTCATCGAACCGGTATTTTTGACCGAATTCAGTAAACCGGGCTTTCTTCAGCAATTTCTTTAACACCCTGATCTGCTGCCGTCTGGGACTTTTAGCAGGTAATCGCAACGCTCGGGCAACCGACCGGGGTAAAGAGATATCAATTAGGGCCATTAATTAGCAGCCCGTTTGGTCGGGCATAATCAAAATTAAAGGTTTTTAACCTGATATATTGCACATTTTGCAAAGATTACGGTTCGCTGCATGGGTAAAAAGAAAAAAACCCGCCTGTTAGGGCGAGTTTTTGAAAATTGTGTTTTTTTGGTGTAAACAGGTTGAATTATTTACTTACAACGATCTTTTTAGTGATCGTTTGTGTAAGTGTTTGAATTTTGACAAAATATACCCCGTTTTGTAAGGCGGAAACATCCAGGTCTATGCGACCGGAAGCTTCATAGGACGCCGATCTTATTTCCTGAATGGTTCTGCCAGACTGGTCTAAAATGGTTATAACGGCATTATTTGAATTGTTTATGCCGGTAATAACCAGTTTGCCGCTGGTG
>NZ_JBJMLX010000304.1:0-14413 GCF_045805085.1 Niastella sp. | reverse complement strand
TGCACTCTTTCACCATGTCGCTGCGTCATCAATTAAAAAATACTTCAGTCAAAGTATTTGAGATCATTCCACCGGCTGTTAAAACAAACCTGGGCAGGCTGGATAACCATCATGATCCGGTTGATAATGCTATGGATGTGAAAGAATTTGTTGAACAGGTGCTTCTTGTGATCGGGCAGGACCAGTATGAAAAAGGTATAGGCTTGGCCGAAGGCCTGGTGGCACAACGGGATGCATTGTTCGATATTATCAATTCTTAATCAGTTTTTCGTTTACACGAGCAGGCAGATTTTGCACGCTTATGGCCTAAAATAGCACAGCTATCGTCAAATCTGCGCGGATACTAATCGGAAGGAGGAATAAGCAGCCCGGCAAGTTAAAAGAATTATTTTAGCGGTCGTTAACCATTACAACATTCTTGCATGAAGCATTTTGTCATTTGTTTGACCTGGCTGTTTATTACCCTTCTGGCAAATGCCCAATCAATAACTGTTACGGGAAAGATAGTGACTAAAAGCGGACAGCCCGTACCCTTTGCCTCGGTTGTTATATTAAAAGACACAACTACCATAGCTGGCAAAATTGCCGACGAAAACGGCTCGTTCTTATTACAGCTTGAAAACGCCGGTACTTATACCATCAGGGTAACCCATGCGGCTTACGCAGCATTGCAGCAATCCATACAGGTAAACACCACATCGGAACCGGTCACGCTTATACTCAACACCACCAGCAATGATCTAAACACCGTAACAGTAACAGCCAAAAGATCATTCATTACCCGAAGAATAGACCGGGTGGTGATGAATGTGCAGGACAATGCCATTGCTACCGGCAAATCATCGCTCGATCTGTTTCGCCTGGCGCCAGGTGTATTTGTCAATAACGGTAACATCTCTATCAATGGCGTATGGGGCACGCGCGTAATGGTGAATGGCAGGATGCTTAACCTGCAGGGCGATGATCTGAAAAACTATCTCACGAACTTAAAATCAAGCGATATAAGATCTATCGAGATCATTGCGCATCCCCCTGCAGAGTATGATGCAGCAGGCAGCGGCGGCATCATCAATATAGTTATGAAAAAGAACAGCACCAGTGGCCTGAGCGGTTATGCGGGTGCTGATTACTACACAGGACTGGGAAAATATCCTGGCTATCTGCCTTACCTGAGCCTGAACTACCGGAAAAATAAAATTGGTTTCAGTGCTGGCTATACTTATGACTGGCATAAAGAGTTCGAAGAAATTACCCAGGACAGAACTTTCACCGATGGTGGCCTGTATCACTCCACGTCTTTTTCATCCACTGTATGGAATTCCAATACGGTGAAGCTTGGCGCCACTTACGACATTAGCCCCAAACAATACCTGGCTATTGATTATACAGGCCAGTTTGGCTGGAACCGCGACAGCACCCGTTCCCTTACCGACATCATTTATCCATCTAACCTTAAAAATACTTTTTCAACGGGTATATTCCCCACCTATAGCAAAACCAATTTCTCCAATATAGGATTGAATTATAGCGCTACTACCGACTCGTTGGGTTCTAAATTCACCCTTATTGCAGACTATACCCATAACGACCGCAAAAGCAGCAGTGGCACATATAGTCAAACAGCAGATCGCAACAACCTTTTGACAGATACGGCTTTCAATTTTCTATATCCCAGTATCGCCCGCATCTTCACCGCCGATGCCAAATTCAATAAAGTATTAAAACATGGTTTAAGCATAACCGTTGGCGGAAAAACCACCATCACCGATATTAACAACAAAAACGCTTACGAAGTATACAAAAACGGCGTGTGGAACAACAATGCCGTTCCCGGATTTAACTACCAGTACAGCGAAAAAATAATCGCCGGATTTACAAATATCAGTGGCGGCGCTGCCGGCGTGGAATACAAACTGGGACTTCGCGGTGAACAGAGTGATATTTCCGGTGAATTAACCGGGTCGCAGGATACAACCATCAACCGTCATTACTTCAACTTGTTCCCTTCGGCATTTATAACAAAAGACCTGGATAAGAAGAAGCAGCATTCACTGAACCTTTCCTACAACAAACGAATTAAACGACCTTCTTACTTTGAACTAAACCCTTACAAATACTTTATTGATAATTACAGCGTACAAACCGGTAACCCGTTTTTGAATCCGCAATTCACCCACTCCATAGAGTTGGGATATACCTTGAAAAAACAATACTATTTCGGAATAAGCTATGCGCAAACAAAAGATGTGATCAACCAGCTCGTCGAAAGCAGTCCCGACCAGAAACAGATGACGATCCTGCGCAAGAACACCGGCAGCAATACCGTATACACCGGTACCTTTGCCATACCTGTTACCATCGCAAGCTGGTGGAATACCAGCAACAATCTGCTGCTGACCTACACGCAATCTAAAGGACCGGAATTCAACCTCAAAAAAGTATCGTTTGTACTGCAAACCGAACAGGAGATCAGTCTGCCCCACGACATCGGAGTAAATCTGAACGCTTTTTACACACCGAATGTAGTACAGGCCAATATCATTACCGGCCGTATGGCGAGTGTTGACATTGGCCTGCAAAAGAAACTATGGAACAATAAGCTTACCGCCAAAGCAGCAGTCAGCGACATTTTTTACACCAATAACTTTACCGCTACCAGCTATTATAATGCATCCATCATTACCATCAGTCAAAAGGCTCAAACCCGTACGATGACGCTTTCGCTGGTGTACAATTTCAGCGCAGGGAAAAAATTCAGCACCAAACAACGGGGCAACAGCAATGCCGAAGAGAAAAGCAGGTTGAACTAAATGGCTGGCCGTCAGGTTTAATGTCATATAAACGATTAAATATTAACCGCCAACAATAAAGCGTGCATACCCTTCGTTACAAGGTAACCAAAAGCCCTAAACCCCGACCATGAATACCCTTGCCTGTAAAGGTTACCATAACCTTACACCTACACTACATAGATTATATTTTATAGAGTTCCTCATTGTATCCCTTTTTACATTCCCATTGAAAATGGAAACGCCAACGTTTTAAATGTATATAATCAATATTGCAAATGAACCTTCAATTTGTTACCTGTCATAGAAAACCAGAACGGTCCTTCTTTTGGAAAGGGAAACAGTTTCCGGTTTGTGCAAGATGTACAGGAATATACATGGGGTATCTTAGTTTCCCGGTATTCAATTTTGACCTGGTCACGCTGAGTTATTTACAAGGTTGCTTATTAATGTTACCCACTTTAATAGACGGCTTAACGCAGGCATTTATGCATCGGGAAAGCAACAATTTTATCCGGGTAACAACAGGTGTTTTAGCAGGCATAGGCGGAATGGCAATCGTTGTTAATATCGGAACTTCTATCGGCAACCTAATCTTAAAATAAAGAAAAAATGGAACAACAAGAACAATCATTCCTTGAAGAACCACAAGAAGAAAAACTGGGTCTTCCCCTTACAATCGTTTCTTTCTGTTTTCCCATTGTTGGTGCAATTTTGTTTTTTGTCAATAAAAGCAAAAGCCCGGCAAAGGCAAATACAGCTTGTTATGCTGCCCTGGCAGGTCTTGGTGTAGGCATTGTAATCAGAGTGCTTACAATGGCGGCAAGAGGCCACTAAAATCATACAATTTCTGTAAGTAATAGCCCTGGCAAATATCAATAATAGCTTCATCGTGGGTTTGTACCCAATGATGAAGCTATTTTTGTTTTAAAAATAAATTGCAAATATCTATAAAAGGATCGCTTTTCATTTGCCACACGTAACGAATGATAAAGGAAGGAGTTTACATCCTTGAGACTGCACATAAGCTGTCAGTGATGTTGAAGGGATAATAATTCCAACATCACTCATTTATTTTTATCGGTCTGTAACAGCTTCCAATGTCCTTCAGATACAACTTCAACGGCGCCGTCAGATATTTTAATAGCAGTTTGATCGTCTATCAAATAGGAGGGCACGGGTATTGTGGTAGCCAGTTTTTCCAGGTTGGCGAGGGAATTCTTTGGAAACATCTCATGGTCCAGATGCGGATGTATGGCAAAATCAAAAAGCCCCAGCGATCTATCGGTTTCAGGGGGAAGCGTATGGTTACCGAAGGTGGTTCCATAGCGGGTCATAATCATACTCCCTGCGCTCAGGCCCACGTAGATTGTCTTGTTCAATAGCGATGGAAGAAGGTCTGCCAGTCCGGACCGCTGCATCCAGTACGTTAGAAATTGACAATCACCGCCACCAACCAGCAAAGCGTCAGTCTCCTGGAGTATGGGCACCCAAACTTCCCGTTTGATGCTGAGCAATGCAGTAAGCTCGAACAATCCTAACGATTTCCAACCCAATTCGCAGAAGGGATCACCTAAAGACCCACAGATCACTCTTCGCGCTATGTCCCCACCATTGGGCAGGCCATATATCGCGGTAGGAACAAACAGGGCGCTCGCCGCTGCAACTGGTTTTCCCAGGAGGTCAACCAACGCGTTGTGGATGCTTGTGTTGCTGATGCCGGCGGAAGTGAGAAGAAGCTTCATAATTCTTTCTTTTGCATCATAATAATAACGATTTAAAGCCATTCACCGACACAATTTTTCTTCCTGTCGACACAACTTTCAACACCCAGAAAATCTCACCTACCTTTTACTTAGTAAATATCTCTATTGAGCCTTTAATAGTAAAAGTATTTCAATCCTGTTTATCGTTGCTACTTATGCGCCAAAATTTACCCAACTTAAAACAATGGTATGAAAAGAAAACAAATGGTGTTATTGATCTCAATTGTATCCGCATCGTTAATAGCAACAACTATTTCCTGCAAAAAGAAGAGCGATTCAGATTCGTCAACCTCAACATACGCCTCCACCGACTGTTCGTCTTTAAGTGGCGTAGCTAAAATTGTGTGCCTGGCAAATAACTTTCTATCCACCCTGTCATCCGCACAGCAATCACAAGTAGTGATAGCATTAACGCTTGCCAATGCCAAGCGTTGGTCTAATCTGCCCTGCGGGCTTTCCTGCAGGAATGGTATTCTTTTTAGCGCCCTAACCGATGCACAAAAGGCGGCAGCATTAGCGCTTATTCAGGCAGCATCAGGCACTGTTTCCAATGAAGGATATGAAGAATTTCAAACAATTCGTGCGGCCGATGACTATCTTGGTTTGTCTAATTCAGGGTATAGCTCAGGTAACTATGTAATTGCTTTTTTAGGCACCCCAGGCACAACAGGTAAATGGATGTTGCAATTTGGCGGCCATCACTATGCTCAAAATATTACCTATAATAATAGTGTGGTTACAAGTATTACGCCATTGCATGAAGCAGTTGAACCCAATGGTTCTTTCACGGTAAATGGCACAACGTATACAAGCCCTATGGCTACAGAATTGGCCGCTATGCGTGATATGCTTTCTACATGTACGTCTTCGGAATTGTCTTCTGCGAAAATATCAGGCACATTTTCAGATTGCTTAATGGTACCCGGATCAACGACCAATACATTCCCATCAACTAAACAAGGCATAAAAGTCAGCAGTCTGAGTTCGGCCGCTCAAACAAAAGTAATGACAGCCATTGCTGCCTGGGTGAATGATGTAGATCCCACAACGGCTGCAAGCTATTTAACCACTTATCAAAATGAGCTAGCCAATACCTATGTATGCTATGCTGCAAATTCAAGTGGCACTTCAGGTAGTGCCAGTTCATTTTTCACAACAAATACCGATTACGTACGTATCGACGGGCCGAGTGTCTGGATTGAGTTTGTTTGCCAAAATGGAGTAGTGATCTCCAATCAGATCCACTACCATACTGTAATGTGGGATCACAATCGTGATTATATCGGTTTATAACAGCAATAAGAAAAACCTGATGCATATTCCTCTTTTAAACAATAGCCGCTCACGGAGCATTTGGCGGCTATTGTTTCTCCCTTTTCTGTTTTGGCTGCCAGATCAATTGGCAGCACATCCCAGCCCTAACACACTTATTTTTTTGGATGTAAGTCCTAAAAAGGTAATGATGGAAGTTCAAATACCGATACCGGAGCTGGAATTAGCTTTCAAGCCTGGCCTTTCGAAAGAACCCGAAAAGCTGCTTGAACGATGGGAACCTCAACTCCGTGAATACCTGCTGGCGCATATCCATGCCTATAATCAAAAAAGCCGGCCGTGGGGAATTACAATAGAAAAGCTGTCGCTGTCGCATGGAAAATATCCGGACAGCAATATTTCTTACCAGGAAGTGACTGCATGGGTAAACCTGCTACCGCAAACCGGTGATGACACCCGTAATTTCTATCTGGATTACGATGTAATTATGCACCAGGTCATTAATCATGCTGCGTTGGTATCAGTTCGTAGTGACTGGGAAAATGGAGGCATGGAACAAAATAAGGAGGAAGTGCAGGCAATAACCTGGGACCTTCAGAACAATATAATTCCCCCCATGCAGGTGAATTTACAAAAAGGGAATTGGTGGACCGGATTTGTCAGTATGGTCAAACTGGGCATGCATCATATTTCCGAAGGAACCGATCATCTTATGTTTCTATTGGTTTTATTACTGCCTGCCACCTTACGGGTAAATAAAGGTAAATGGGATGGCTTTGGCGGAACACGTAACAGCCTATTCGGGCTGCTCAAAATTGTTACAGCCTTTACTATCGGGCATTCTGTAACCTTATTGCTGGGAGCAATTGGCTGGGTAAAACTGCCAACGCAACCAATTGAAATATTGATTGCCTTTTCAATCCTGGTTTCAGCAGTTCATGCACTGCGTCCATTGTTTCCGGGGAAAGAAATGTTTATTGCGGCAGGATTTGGTCTTGTTCATGGACTGGCATTTGCTTCTATTCTAACCAATCTTCACCTAGATGCAGGGTCAACAGCACTAAGCATTTTTGGTTTTAATATGGGCATAGAATTAATGCAGCTTTTTGTAGTTGCCATTACAGTGCCCTGGTTGATTATTTTAAGTAAAAAAACGATCTATACACCTGTTCGTATTACGGGCGCCATATTTGCTTCACTGGCCGCAATAGTATGGATCATTCAACGGATATGACCATACAAAAAAACAAACCCCATCCCGGCTTAACCGGTATGGGGTTATTGACTATTATTTATTGAACCACTTCCTGTTTTTCCTGCCATTCAAAATTACCTGTTCTTTTAGCGATCAGCCAACGGTTATTCTCATAAACATACTCATCCTGGTAAACAGCCCCGATGGTGGTTTTCATTTTTTTACCGTTCTCCATCCCGATCAATGTGATCATACAGTAAGAGATACCGGTAGCGTTATCGCCATTTATAGTAACCTGCTGCTGCCCATTAAAATGGTAAACAGTATTAAAGTTTTTAAGAAAATCCACAAAAGCTGTTTCCATGGCTTTCCGGCCTTTCAACCCCAGAATTAAAGTGCCTCCCGCAAAAGTTTCCGACGTTGCATTTTCAGCGAATAACTGCACCTGGGCGTGCACCTCTTTCTTATCAGCCAACATGGAAACCCTATCAATCAGTTCTTTGAGGGCAGCCTTATCTGCCATTTCTTTACTATTCATGTTTGTGCCTTTGTTGAAATTGTAATTATGGAGCTCACGCGACCGTGAGAACGATTTTCCCCTGTATATGCCCATGGGCGGCTCGTTCGTGCGCCGTTTGGGCATCAGCAAGCGGGAAGGTGCTGTCGATTGCCACACGAATTGTTCCGGCATCGAGCAAGCGTCCCAATTCTGCCAATTGCAGGCCGTTCGAACGCACCTGGGTCATCGAGACGGTGACCCCTTGCTGTGCAGCCTCTTCCGCGTCGGAGAAGCCCAGGAACACCGGGAATAAAGCGCCGCCCTGCCTGAGCGTGCGCAAAAAACGACCGGTTGTAGAGCCGCCAAGGGTATCGAGAACGAGATCAACTTCACGCGCCACATCCTCAGGAGGACGCTTTGTGTAATCAATGAATTCATCGGCGCCAAGCTCATGCAGGAACGACTCATGCTTGCCCGATGCCACTGCAATAACCTGCGCACCCCTCCATTTTGCCAGTTGCACTGCGAAGTGCCCAACGCCACCCGCTGCACCATTAACGAGTACCCTTTTGCCATTGATGGGCACCGGGCGATGCATGTCCGGTTGAAGCGGGTTCTGTACATTATGTCCCAGTTCTATCAGGAACTGCCAGGCGGTGAGACCCGCCATTGGCACCCCAGCAGCATACACGTGATCGATGCCAACAGGCTTGCGCGCCAGGTCCGATGCAGGCGCAGTTACATATTCCGCATAAGCAGCGCTCTCCCCAAAGCTTGGAAACCGGATCATCCCGAAAACCTCATCACCGACGGAAAAGTCCTGCACATCAATAGCAACGGCTTCTACCACCCCGGATACATCCGATCCGGGAATGATAGGGAAGGGCATTGACGGCCTCCACTCAGGCGGAAGCATTTTATATCCGTCACGCAAATACCAATCAGGAGGATTGATGCCAATTGCATGAACGCGAATGAGCACCTCTCCGGGCTTCAGCGCCGGAAGCGGCGCATCCTCATAACGTAATACCTCAGGGCCTCCGAACTCGTGCAGCCGGATCGCCTTCATCATTTCAGGTTTTTTCATTTTATTGTAGTTTTATCCTGTTAAGTCAGGAATTCATTATGATAGCAGAAAAAGATTGGGTGGCAGGCAGGCAGATCTATAGCAGGCTACTACAGTAGCGCTACTTTAATTTCGCCGAAAACTAATTATAGGTGAACCTTCCGCTTCAGCGGTCAATTAAAGGACTTTCTAAAAACGTTTGGTGAAAGATTGGTATGACGCTTAAATAGCTTATTAAAAGACTGCGGATGCTCAAAACCCAGTTGGTAGGCAACTTCTGAAATATTGAGCCGGGTAGTGCTTAAGATCTCTTTAGCTCTTTCTATTAAACGGTCATGGATATGCTGCTGTGCACTTTGTCCGGTTAATGACTTGAGCATATCTGTCAAATATCTTGGTGAAACGTTAAGATGCTTAGCCACTTCAAGCACTGTTGGGATTCCGTCCTGCTGGTCAGCAAAACGACCTGTCAGATAAGTATCCATTTCATTTACTATGTCATCATTAATAGCCTTTCGGGTAAGGAATTGCCGGTTGTAAAAACGGTTGCTGTAATTAAGCAACAATTCGATCTGGGAAACCAGCACATCCTGACTAAATGCATCGATATTATTTTCTAACTCGGCAGCAATATTTTCAAATAAAGCTGCAATTACTTTTTTCTCTTTGTCTGAAAGGAATAACGCTTCGCTTACCGCATAAGAGAAGAAACCATACTGATGAATGTTCTTTCCCAACTGATAATTCCGTATAAAGTCAGGATGAAAGTAAAGTACATAACCGTCATTGCAGCTCTCCTCGCCCGACGTTGTTACCAGTTGATTAGGCGCTAAAAACGCCAGGCCACCTCCCTCAAAGTCATAATAGCCCTGTCCATATTTTATCTGGCCTCTAAAATCCTTCTTAAAAGAGACCTTATAAAAGTTAATCAGCAACTTACGCCCGCTGATAGCGGGGTTGAGTCGATTTATATCATAGTTCACCAATGCTATCAAAGGATGCACTGGCTCAGGCATATTCATATCCCGCATTAACTGAGAGATATTTTTATAAACGCTGGGCGGTGATATAGGTTTCATAACTTAGGCAAAATTAAGATTAATACTACGATGTCGTTTTTCGTAGTACAAAGGTCAGTAAAGGCAGCCATGAAAAGTTAGCCTTACCTGTTAAAAATGTAGTCAGAATCGCTGCTTATGCCCTTTTCTGGCTATCACTCTTTGATCTTAATCGTTCCTTGCCTCTATAAGTCCTTTAACTGTTAATTGAGGGGTACTATCTGGGGCGCTTCATCCCCAAACTTAATTTTTACAGTCAGGTTAAATGGAGCGTAATATTGCGCAATGATCTTGCGGATCCTGTCTTTGCTTTGCTCGCGATAGGTACTGTTCTTTTCAACTTCCTGGCGGGAGGTGGTGTACAGCTTTTTTTGTACATCGATATACGTTTCATCGTCGGAGAACATGAACCAGCCTTTCTTGTTGGCCGTTTCCATCTGGTCAAGGCGCAGCTCATAGCTCAGGAGTTGCGTGGCAGGTAAAGACACCAGGACTTCTTTTTCACCCACCGCCACTTTAAAGTTCTGTTCGTTAACATTCACCCCAAACTTGGCGGTGTAAGGTACGGTTACCCATATCGTATTTTCCGCAAACATTTTACGCATGTTATCTTCCCAGCCACCATCGTTCGTGAGGTTGCTTCTTTTAATGGTGGCCGTTCCCTGTACTTCCAGACTGGCGAGCTCCGCAATTTCGCGAACGATCAGGCTGTTAGCAAGCGTTTTCTCATTAACTATCCGCGCGCCGGAGCGTTGGCCCAGCCAAAACACCAGTACAATAGTCAATACCAATACGAGCCAGATGATCAGTTTCTTCATAGAATGAATTTTTTAGTTGTTTCCGTTCTTAATCGACAATTCCTTAAAGGTTGTTGCCTCCACTTACAAAAATCGGCAAATTATGATCAAATTATTGAAACAGGAAGACCTGTTTATAGCAGGATCAACATTCATCATTTTTCATTATCTTCAGTTCCCCACCGTACCTGCCAGGCATCAAACAGGAAAAAATAAAAAATCATATGTTAACACGAAGAGCTGTACCACATATTGTGGTCGCAATAGTTGCTATCCTTTCTGCAATCGACATAAAAGCTCAGGTAAACAATAATTTCAGTCCGCAATTCTATACCAACGGAAAGGGAGATACTCTTTTTTATCGCCAGCTAAATCCCGATGCTAACCCCAGGCGGCATTATCCGCTGCTGATCTTTCTCCATGGATCCGGCGAACGTGGTTCTGATAATGCCGCACAGCTGAAATGGGGTGTGATGAATTTTGCAACCGAACAAAATCTACTGAAATATCCTGCAGTCATTATCACGCCACAATGCCCTGCAAACACAAGCTGGGCAGACCCGGGCCGCGATCGGTCTGCCATCACTGCGCCACTTTCTCCCAGTCCTACTAAAACAATGACGCTTTTATTGGCCCTGATTAAAAAGTTTAAGGCCGAAGGGCAAATTGACACTTCCCGCATCTATATTACCGGACTTTCAATGGGCGGTTTCGGAACCTTTGATGCTATTGAGCGCGAGCCTGATCTTTTCGCCGCAGCAGTGCCCGTTTGTGGTGGTGGCGACCCGGCAAAGGCGTCGTCTCTCGTAAAATTGCCCATCTGGATTTTTACAGGATCAGAAGACCCTGCTGTTAACCCGGAATTTTCACTCAATATGTTGCAGGCACTATGGAAAGGTGGCGCGCGACCGGGCTTTACCATGCTGCCAGAAGTAGGTCACTTTTCCTGGCTCGGCGCTTATACGGACCCGCTTATGATTGAATGGCTTTTCCGGCAGCATAAGTAAGACTGTAAAATATTCTCATTTATTTTTATTGTAATCCTCTGCATAAAAGCGGTAATAAAAAGCATATGTACCTGATAAAAAAAACAGTTGCTTTTCTATGCGTATATGTTTTGACAACAAATTGTTTTGCTCAAAACACTGTTTATCTGCCTCAGAAGATTTCCGTTGCCGCATTAAAAGCAGATTTCCTGTTGCTTCGTGATACCTTACAAAAAATTCATCCTGGCATATACAGGTATAAAAGCAGCACGATTATCAGCCATATATTCGATAGCTGCTACAACTCCATACAGGACAATATGACCGTACCACAATTTTTTATGCTTATCAATTTTGCCATTGCCGCTATGGAAGATGGACATAGCAATAGCAGGATGGCCAAACAAGTCATGAAAGATTATATAAACAATACCAAACTATTTCCGGCTATGGTTATGTTTATACATAACCGTGCCTTTATCTATTGCTGCAATCAAAATATTTCCCTGGCCGGTGCTGAGCTGACATCGATCAACAACCAGCCTATACAACAGATCGTACAGCGCTCATTTGCTTACATTCCGTCAGACGCGGACATACAATCACGTAAAAACTGGGAATTAAACGAAAATTTCCCTTTCTTTTATCCGCTGTTGCATGAAGCGGTTGATAAATTCAACATTACCTACAAAAATGAAAATGGAGCGCTTAAAAAAGCCACATTACAACCCGACGTATTTCAAAATATAAATTGTCCGGCGCCTTTTAAACGACCTGAGAAATACCTGCAGTTAACTTATAAGCCGGGTAATATTGCAGTACTTGGGATTAAAACCTTTCTGGATGATTTTTTACAGCAAACCGGTGAAAATTTCAACCGCTTTTTAGACTCAGCTTTTACTGACATCCGCAATAAAAACGTTACAAAACTGCTGATCGATATCCGGGGCAATCAGGGAGGCAATGACGGCAATGGAGCGTTGCTGTACGCATACCTTACTCAACAACCTTTTATGTACTATGCAAGCCAGGAAACTGTCAGCGGTAAATTTGCACCCGATGACAACCATCCAAATTTAAAATGGCAGCAACCCAAACAAAACAGCTTTGCAGGCAAGGTTTATATCCTGGCAGACGGCCATAGCTTTTCAGCCAGTGCAGAATTTTCAGCGATAGCCAGAAGCAACAAAAGAGCGTTGTTTTTGGGAGAGGAAGCTGGCGGGGGATACTATGGCAATACATCCGGCAACGAATTATTCATCACCCTGCCCAATAGCCAGCTTAGCTGCAGAATACCTTTGGTAAAATATACATCGGCTGTTAAGAAAAATGCCAATAAAGGCAACAGTATTTTGCCGGAATACCCTATTTACCAAACGATATTTGATTTTATCAACCATACCGATAGCCAGCTAGACCGTGCGCTGGTAATTGTTGGGCAAAATCAGAAACAGTAGGTCGATTAACTCATATATCAGCCACCAGTAGCCTCGTTTTATTTTGCATCAAAGGCCACCATCCATTGAATGCCATATTTGTCTGCAAACATTCCAAAATAGGAACCAAAAGGACCGTCAGTAATGGGCATTTCTATTTTCCCTCCTTCAGCAAGTCCATTAAATAATTTGTCCGCTTCTTCACGACTTTCTGCAGTAATTGATATAGTATTTCTGTTGTCGTTTTCCGTTACTTGTCCCATAATTTCTAAAACGTCACTCCCCATTAACACATTACTTTTACCGATTGGCAAGGCAATATGCATAAGTCTGTTTGCATCATTTTCAGCTACTGGATATTCTGGGCTTGACAAGTCTTTGTAACGCATAATTTTTGCGAACTCTCCGCCAAATACTGATCTGTAAAATGTAAATGCTTCTTCAGCATTTCCGTTAAAGTGAATATAAGGATTGATAAATGCCATAAAAGAGTGGTTTCTCCAAATGTAAGCCGCCGTCACTAAACTCGTCGGGGGATAAAACGACTATTTGAGGGGGCAAATGTGCCTTAATTGAATCGAACCAGTCCTAGAAATTTATTGGAAATTCAGCAATTACGCATGCGCTAAACGTTTAATATACCGTATTTGGTTTGTAAGTGCCTGGTGCTGGCATTTATCTTGCAAGGGTGTAAAATGAAAACGATTAAGATTGTTGGAGCCAGGCAGAATAATTTAAAAAATATAACTTTAGAAATTCCAAAGAACCAAATAACCGTCTTTACCGGCGTTTCCGGTTCAGGAAAATCATCCCTTGTTTTTGAAACCATTGGCGCCGAAGCACAACGCCAGATCAACGAAACACAGAACAGTTTTGTGAGGAATCGCTTAACGCATTTGGGGGTTGCAGATGTAGATAAAATTGAGCATCTGAACGTTCCTGTTATCATCAATCAAAAGCGCTTGGGCGGCAATGCCCGCTCAACCGTGGGAACGGCAACAGATATCTATGCCTCGTTGCGGTTATTATTTTCCAGAATGGGAAGGCCCTTTGTTGGTTATTCAAATGTATTTTCCTTTAATCATCCACAAGGAATGTGTCCTGTATGCGAAGGCCTTGGCTATACGCAAAAAATAAATATTGATTCCCTGATAGACAAAAATAAATCCTTAAATGAAGGCGCTATCTTATTTCCAACTTTTCAACCGGGTGGTTACCGATGGATAAGATATGTACACGCCGGCTATTTTGACAATGATAAAAAACTTAAGGATTATACAGAAGAAGAATGGAATTTGTTGTTATATGCCAACGAGCATAAACCCAAAAACCCCACTAATAAGTGGGGAAAAACAATGCTTTATAAAGGCATAATTCCACGAATGGAAAGCGATATTTTGAAGAAAGATTCTAAAGAGCACAATCTGAGAAAGAGAGATCTACAAAAGATCATAACGGCTGAAGTTTGTCCGTGCTGTTATGGTAAACGATTAAATGACCAGATCCTATCCTGCAAAATTGAGGATAAAAATATTGCCGATTGTGCTTC